>CALLYN010000368.1 GCA_937858455.1 uncultured Kouleothrix sp. | reverse complement strand
GGGGCGGCTTCGCCGCCCCCGAATTTCTTTTTGTGATGCCCTGCCTGGCGAAGCCGGGCATGGCATCACAAAAGAACGTGATCAAACGGAGTTGGTATTACTCGCCGCGCAGCTTGCTGTACACAAACAGATCGTGCCAGCCGCCGCTGCGCCACTGCGCCTTGCGCAGCACGCCCTCGCGCGTGAAGCCGGCCTTCTCGAGCGCGCGCTGCTCGACGATATTGGTGCTGTCGGTCGAGGCCTCGACGCGCATGATCGGGTAGGTATCGAACAGGTAGGCCGCCAGCAGGCGCTGGGCCTCGGGGCCGTAGCCCTTGCCGCGGTGTGCCGGGGCGATCGCGATGCCGATGTTATACACCCGGCCGCCGGCGTTCGGGCCATACGCTACCTGGTGGTAGCTCACGTCGCCGATCGGCGTGCCGTCGGGCAGCACGATCAGCAGCGTGCCGTGCCGCTCGCTGAGCATGCCCTCTTCGGCAAAGCGCTGCGTGTAGGTGCCGGCCGGGCGCAGGCCGAAATAGTTGAACGCGCCGGCGAAATCCGGGTCGATGTTCCAGCGCTCAAGCAGATCCAAGTCGTCGGGCGCCACCTGGCGGAGATGAACCAGCGTTCCGTGAATCATGGGGTTGTTCCAAACAGCACACAGAGACGGCCCAGCGGGCCGTCTCTGTGTGCCAAAAGCGCGGGCTACTTATCGCGCGACGCGTCGCCGAGGGCTGCCTGGGCCGCCGACAGCCGCGCGATCGGCACGCGGTACGGGCTGCACGACACATAGTTCAGGCCGACCTTGTGGCAGAACATCACGCTGCTCGGCTCGCCGCCGTGCTCGCCGCAGATGCCGACCTTGAGGTTCGCGCGGGTGCTGCGGCCGCGATCGGTGCCCATCTGCACCAGCTGGCCGACGCCCTCCTGGTCGAGCACCTGGAACGGGTCGTCTTTCAGCAGCTTGCGCTCGACGTAGAGCGGCAGGAAGCGCCCGGCGTCGTCGCGGCTCATGCCCAGGGTGGTCTGCGTCAGGTCGTTGGTGCCGAACGAGAAGAACTCGGCCACCTCGGCGATCTTGTTGGCCGTGAGCGCAGCGCGCGGCAGCTCGATCATAGTGCCGACCATATAGCTGATCTGCTGGCCGGTCTCTTCGATCACCTCGCCGGCGACCTTGCGCACCAGCTCGCCCTGCACCTTCAGCTCGTTGACATCGCCGACCAGCGGGATCATCACCTCGGGGTGCACGTCGATGCCGCGGGCCTTGCAGGCAGCGGCGGCCTTGAAGATCGCGCGCGCCTGCATCTCGGTGATCTCGGGGTAGATGATGCCCAAGCGGCAGCCGCGGAAGCCGAGCATCGGGTTGGCCTCGCGCAGGCCTTCGATCTTGGCCTTGAGCTTGCTCGGGGCAATGCCCATCTTGTGCGCCAGATCCTCGATCTCGTCGTCGCCGTGCGGCAGGAACTCGTGCAGTGGCGGATCGAGCGTGCGGATCGTCACCGGGAAGCCATCCATCGCCTCGAACAGGCCCTCGAAGTCGCCCTGCTGGAGCGGCTCGATCTTGGCCAGCGCGGTGCGGCGCTCCTCGACCGTCTCGGCCACGATCATCTCGCGCACCGCGTCGATGCGATCGCCCTCGAAGAACATGTGCTCAGTGCGGCACAGGCCGATGCCCTGGGCGCCGAACTCGCGCGCCACGCGGGCGTCGTGCGGGGTATCGGCGTTGGCGCGCACGCTGAGCTTGCGGAACTCGTCGGCCCACTCCATGAACGCGGCGAAGTCGCCGGTCAGCGTCGGCTGGGAGGTGGTGAGCGCGCCAGCGAACACCTCGCCGGTGCCGCCGTCGAGCGAGATAGCGTCGCCGTGCTTGATCGTCTGGCCATTTGCGGTGAACTCGCCGGCCTTGTAGTCGATCTTCAGCTCGCCCGCGCCAGCCACGCAGGGCTTGCCCATGCCGCGCGCCACCACCGCGGCGTGGCTGGTCATGCCGCCGCGCGCGGTGAGGATGGCCTGGGCCGCGACCATGCCGTGGAAATCTTCAGGCGCGGTTTCGGTGCGCACCAGGATGACCTTCTTGCCGTCCTTGGCCAGCTGCTCGGCCTCGTCGGGGTCGAACACCACGGTGCCGGTGGCGGCGCCGGGCGAGGCCGGCAGGCCGGTGGTGAGGAACTTGCCGACCTTGCGCGCGGCGTCTTTTTCGGCGGTGGCAATCGTCGGGTGCAGCAGCTGATCGAGCGCGGCCGGCTCGACGCGCTGCACGGCGGTGGCCTCGTCGATCACGCCTTCCTTCACCAGGTCGACGGCGATCTTCACTGCGGCGGCGCCGGTGCGCTTGCCGGTGCGAGTCTGGAGCATCCACAGCTTGCCGCGCTCGATCGTGAACTCCATGTCCTGCACGTCTTTGTAGTGGGCCTCGAGCTTGCGCGCGATCGCGTCGAACTCGGCGTAGACCTCGGGCATCTCCTGCGAGAGCTCGGCGATCGGGCGCGGGGTGCGCACGCCGGCCACCACATCTTCGCCCTGGGCGTTCACCAGGTACTCGCCATAGATATGCGGGTCGCCGGTCGAGGGGTTGCGGCTGAAGGCCACGCCGGTGGCGCTGTCGTTGCCCATGTTGCCGAACACCATCGACTGCACATTCACGCCGGTGCCGAGGTTATCGGCGATCTTGTTCAGGCGGCGGTAGTCGATCGCGCGGCGGCCCATCCACGAGCTGAACACCGCGCCGATCGCATAGCGCAGCTGCTCGAACGGGTCGGTCGGGAAGTCGACGCCGGCGCTCTGCTTGATGATCTGCTTGAATTCTTCGGTGATCGCGGTCAGCTCGTCGGCGCTGAGGTCGGTGTCCTGGCGGGTATCGCCCTTGGCCTCGTTCAGCACGTGCTCGAACTTCTCGCCGTCGACGCCCAGCACGATCTTGCCGAACAGCTGCACAAAGCGGCGGTAGGCGTCGGCCGCGAAGCGCGGGTTGTCGGTGAGCTTGGCCAGGCCGGCCAGCGTCTCGGGGTTGAGCCCGAGGTTCAGCACGGTGTCCATCATGCCCGGCATCGAGAACTTGGCGCCCGAGCGCACAGACACCAGCAGCGGGTTCGAGGGATCGCCGAACTTCTTGCCGGTCTTGGCCTCGATGTCTTTCAGGGCTTCGAGCACCTGCTCCCACAGGCCTTCGGGGAACTGCTTGTTGTTGTCGTAGTAGCTGTTGCAGGCCTCGGTGGTGATCGTAAAGCCCGGTGGCACCGGCACGCCCGAGCGCGTCATCTCGGCTACGCCGGCGCCTTTGCCGCCCAGCAAGTCGCGCATGCTGGCGTCGCCCTCGCTAAACAGGTACACCCACTTTTTAGACATGGAAATGTCCTCCATTATATTGCGTGAACTGGCAGCTCACTTGCTGGTGGCGCCGCTGCGCCGCCGCTGAGCATACCAACCTGCGAACCACCAAAATCCAACCGGCGAGCTAGGGCGCGCCGACGATATGTAGTGCGGCCCACTCGGCCAGCGCCTCGTCGCGGATCTGGCCGCGCGCGATCCCGCCGGTAAACAGCTTCAGGGCATGGTCGTCGGCGTCGAGCCGAGCGGCGTTATGCTCGACAAACTGGCGCAGCGCGGCCGCGGCGATGCGCTTGTTGCCATCCCAGAACGGATGGTTTTGAACCAGGCTAAACGCCAGCGCGCCGGCTTTCGCCGAAAGCGTGGGAAAAAGCTCGGCGCCGAACGCCGAGCGGCGTGGCGCGGCCAGCGCCGAGAGCAGGCCGCTGAGCGTCCGAACGCCGTAGCGGTCGCCGTCGCCATGGGCCGCGCGTGTCGCCGCGAGCGCATCGCGAATGGCCAGAACATCGTCAAGCGTCAGGTAGACCATAGATGATTGCAGAGAATAGGCTGCAGATTGCAAATGACGCCGGGGCGATCTGCAGTCGGCAGTCCGCAATCTACAATTCGGCATGCTGTTCGATCCACGCGGCCAGCGCCGCGTGCGTCAGCTCGCCGCGCGCCAGCGCCATGATCGCCGCGTAGGCTTCGTCGTTTGTTGCGTCGAGCCGGGCGCCGTTCTGCTGCAGGAACACGCCAAGCGCCACCAGCGCCACGCGCTTGTTGCCGTCGGAGAATGGGTGTGCGCGTGCGATACCCAGGCACAAGGCGGCGGCTTTCTCGCCAAGCGCCGGGTAGATCTCCTGGCCGAACATGCTCGCCCGTGGTTGGGCTGCCGCCGCCTCGAGCCGCCCAAACCCGGCCGCCGTCACGCCGCGCATGCCGCCAAACGCGCTGAGCAGCAGCTCGTGTATGGCAAGCAGATCGGCGGGTGTGAGATACTGCATTGGTTCAGATGGTGTGAGCTGAAAGAGTCGCGTGGTGCGCTGCTGCCCACGCAAAGCCAACATCCCGGCGCGCGTACCCGCTACGTCAGGTTCATCAGCGCCTCGCGGTACTGCGCCATGATCACCTGCGCGCGCGCGAGCAGCTCGGGTGCGATGCCGGGCAGCGGGCGCACAAGCACGCGGTCGCCGTCGATCTGCTCGAGCGCAACAACAACGGCGGGCTGCAGTGTAAGCCAGGCACGCATGGCTTCCGGCAGCTCCGCCGTGGATATGCTGATATCTTCCATAATGGCAGGTACTATACCGCGCTTTGCAGGGTGTGTCAACGCCGCTCGCGCAGGGCCGCGTCGGCCAGCCACGGCAGCGCCTGCGCGATCCAGGCGAGCGGCCGGTAGTAGCCTGGCACGATCAGCTCGCGGCGTGGCCTGACCAGCGCCCTGGCGACCGCCCGCGCTACCAGCTCGGGGCCGGGCATGGGGAAGCGCATGTCGGCGGTGATTGCCGTGCGCACAAACCCCGGCGACACCAGCGTGACGGCGATGCCCTGGCGCGCGACCTCGCGGCGCAGGCCGTCGGCGAAGCCGCGCAGGCCGAACTTCGAGGCGCTGTACACCGACGAGCCGGGCACGCCGATGTGCCCTACCACCGACCCGATCAGCACAATCGCGCCGCTGCGGCGCGCCAGCATCTGCGGCAGCAGCAGCCGCGCCAGCTCGATCGGCGCCAGCAGGTTGGTTTCGATCGTTGCGGCGGCGGCATCTTCGGGCATGCGCGCTACCGCGCCGGCACCGCCAATGCCGGCGTTCAGGATCAGCGCGTCGACCCGGCCGAACTCCTGGAGCGCGCGCTCAGCCAGCGCGCGCCGATCGTCGGCGCTGCGGATGTCGGTTGCGATCGGCAGCGTGGCGCCTGCGGCGGCGCGCAGCTCGCCG
>CALLYN010000367.1 GCA_937858455.1 uncultured Kouleothrix sp. | reverse complement strand
AGCGCGATCTGGCCGTTCGCCGAGGTGCTCGCCACCGGCCACGCCTGCCTGGTCGACAGCGGCCGCGCGTTCGAGCATGCCCTGCCCAGCGGCGCCTGGGATCGCCAGCCGCAGCAGGCTATGGCCCTGCCGATCGCCGCGCAGGGCCGCAGCGGCAACGTCGGCGTGCTGGTGGTCGGCCTGAACCCCTACCGCTTGTTCGACGAGAAGTACCGCAGGTTTCTCGAGCTGGTGGCGGCCCAGATTGCCACCAGCATCGCCAATGCGCAGGCATATGCCGAAGAGCGCCGCCGCGCCGAGGCGCTGGCCGAGCTCGATCGGGCCAAAACCACATTTTTCTCGAACGTCAGCCACGAGTTCCGCACGCCGCTGACGCTGATGCTCGGCCCGCTCGAGGACATGCTGCGCAGCGCCGACGGCGCGCTGCCGCCGGCCCAGCGCGAACAGCTGGAGATCGCCCACCGCAACACCCTGCGCCTGCTCAAGCTCGTGAACATGCTGCTCGACTTCTCGCGGATCGAGGCGGGGCGCATCCAGGCGGCCTACGAGCCAACCAACCTCGCGGCCTTCACCGCCGAGCTCGCCAGCGTGTTCCGCGCCGCGATCGAGCGCGCCGGCCTGCGGCTGGTGGTGAACTGCTCGCCGCTGCCCGCGCCAGTGTATGTCGATCGCGAGATGTGGGAGAAGATCGTCTTCAACCTGCTGTCGAATGCCTTCAAATTTACATTCGTCGGCGAGATCGAAGTCGCGCTGCGCCAGGCTGGCGCGTTTGCCGAGCTGACGGTGCGCGACACTGGCATCGGCGTCCCCGCCGGCGAGATGCCGCACCTGTTCGAGCGTTTCCATCGCGTGAAGGGCGCGCGCGGCCGCACGTTCGAAGGCAGCGGCATTGGCCTGGCGCTGGTGCAGGAGCTGGTGAAGCTGCACGGCGGCTCGGTGCGCGTTGAAAGCGCGGTCGATCGCGGCAGCAGCTTTGTCGTGTCGATCCCGTTCGGCGCCGCGCACCTGCCCGCCGAGCGTATTGGCGTGGCGCGCCCGCCGGCCTTGGCTGCCGCGCGCGGCGAGGCGTATATCGAAGAGGCGCTGCGCTGGCTGCCCGATGGCGCGGATCCGCAGGCCGAGCACCAGGAGCTACCGGGCTTGCCCGAGCCGAACGATGCTCAGCCTGTGGTGGCTGGCTCGTCCGCCGCTGGCCGCATCCTGCTGGCCGACGACAACGCCGATATGCGTGAGTACCTGCGCCGGCTGCTCAGCCCCGAGTACGACGTCGTGGCAGTGCCGAATGGCGCCGCCGCCCTGCGCGCTGCCCGCGAGCGCCCGCCCGCGCTCGTGATCACCGACGTGATGATGCCCGAGCTCGACGGCTTCGGGCTGCTGAAAGAGCTGCGCGCCGACGACCGCCTGAAAACCGTGCCGGTGATCATGCTCTCGGCGCGCGCTGGCGAAGAGGCGCGCGTCGAAGGCATCGGGGCCGGCGCCGACGATTACCTCACCAAGCCGTTCAGCGCGCGCGAGCTGCTGGCGCGCGTGTCGGCGCGCCTCGAGCTGGCACGGCTGCGCGCCCAGCTCGACCAGGAGCGCACCGCGCTGGCCAACCTGTTTAGCCAGTCGCCCGTGCCTATCGCCGTGCTGCGCGGCCCCGAGCTGGTGTACGATATGGCCAACCCGGCCTACCAGCAGGTGTTCGGCGGGCGCGCAATCGAGGGCAGGCCGCTGCACGAAGCGCTGCCCGAGGTCGCCAGCCAGGGCTTTGCCGAGCTGCTGCGCCGCGTGCTCGAAACTGGCACTGCCGTGGTGGGCCACGAGTCGCTGATCCGCCTCGCGCGCTTCCCTGGCGGCCCGCCCGAAGATACCTACTGGACGTTTATCTACGCCCCGCTGCACAATATCAGCGGCCAGGTCGATAGCGTCGTGGCGATCTGCAACGAGGTTACCGCGCAGGTGCGCGCCCGCCAGGAGCTCGAGGCGCTGGCCCAACAGCTCACCGCCGAGCTGGCCGCGCGCGAGCAGGCCGAGCAGGCCCAGCGCCTCAGCGAAGACCGCCTGCGGCTCGCGCTTGAGGCCGGCAATATCGGTACCTGGGATTTCCGCCCGCTTAGTGGCAAGCTGATCTGGGACGCGCGCTGCAAAGAGCTGTTCGGCCTGCCGCCCGACGCGCATATCGACTACGCTGTGTTCCTCGGCCAGATCCACCCCGACGATCGCCAGCGCACCGACCAGCTCGTGCAGCGGGCGCTCGACCTGGCCGGCGCCGGCCAGTATGCGGCCGAATATCGCTCGCTCGGCGACAATGGCCGCGAGCGCTGGCTCAGCGCGAATGGCCAGGCGTTTTTCGACAGCGCCGGCCGCGCGGTGCGCTTCCTCGGCACCGTCCTCGATGTCTCCGAGCGCAAGCGCGCCGAAACCCAGCGCGAGCGCCAGCTCGCCCAAGAGCGCCAGCTGCGCGCCCAGGCCGAAGAGGCTAGCCGGCTGAAAGACGAGTTCCTCGCCACCGTGTCGCACGAGCTGCGCACGCCGCTGACGGCCTTCCTTGGCTATGCCCAGATGCTGCGGCGGCGCACCGCCGACCCGGCCTACGTCGCGCGTACCGCCGAGAAGCTGGTGCGTACCGCCAAGGACCAGGCCCAGCTGATTGAGGATCTGCTCGATGTCTCGCGTATCGTCAGCGGGAAGCTGCGCCTCGATCCGCAGCCAACCGATCTGAGCGCTGTGATTTATGCGGCTGTTGACATAATGAAGCCGGCCATTGAGGCCAAAGGCCTGCATCTGCAGGTCGAAGTGCGCCCCGAGGCCAGCACGATCGTCGGCGATGCCAACCGCCTGCAGCAGGTTGTGTGGAATCTGCTCTCGAACGCGGCCAAGTTTACGCCCAACGGCGGCAGCATTGGCGTGCGCCTCGAGCTGGCCGAGTCCGACGTCCAGCTCACCGTCAGCGACACTGGCCAGGGCATCAGCGCGGCATTTCTGCCGTATGTGTTCGATCGCTTCCGCCAGGCCGACGGCACCAGCAACCGCGTTCACGGCGGGCTGGGCCTGGGCCTGTCGATCGTGCGCAACCTGGTCGAGCTGCACGGCGGCACGGTGCGCGCCGAGAGCGATGGCGAGGGCCAGGGCGCGCGCTTCATCGTGCGGCTGCCGCTCGACATCGACGATACGCCAGCGCCCACGGGCGGCGAGCGCGAAACCAGCGAAGCCTGCCCGCCCGAGCTTGCCGGCCTGCGCGTGCTCGTGGTCGACGACCAGGCCGACATTCTCGATCTGCTGAACGAGATCCTCGGCGCCTGCGGCGCGCTGGTGAACACCTGCGCAAGTGCCCGCGACGCGCTCGCCACGCTGTCGGCCTGGCGCCCCGACGTGCTGGTGTCCGATATCGCCATGCCCGGCGAGGACGGCTACTGGCTGATCGGCCAGGTGCGCGCGCTCCCGCCCGAGGCGGGCGGCGCCATCCCGGCTGCGGCGCTCACCGCCTATGTGCGCGTGGAAGACCGCCTGGAAGTGCTGGCGAATGGCTTTCAGCAGTATGTGCCCAAGCCGGTCGACCCCGCTGAGCTGCGCGATGTCGTGGCGCGCCTGGCGCGCCTGCGCGAAGCCGAGTGATACCAAATTCGCTTGATTACCGACACTTTGGTGGGGGTTTGGGGGCGGCGAAGCCGCCCCCAAATTTCTTTTTCTTGTGCGGCGCCCGGCTTTGCCGGGCACCGCACAAGAAAACACAAGTGATCGAACCGAGCTTGTATTACTACCCGCCATCGCACAGCAGCATTGAAAAAAGCCCGCGCCGATCGCGTTTATTGACATGGATTCGCTCGGCTACTGATCGCGGTCGATCATCATATTGTAAGGTTCGGGCCATTCGGCTGTAGTATCATGCCTTGAATGGCGGGTGTTCTCGGTTCTGCCAGCAATCTGCAACACAATCGTGTCAACGCCGGTGTACGGCGCGTCGATTACGGCTGCTGCGCACGAGCCTTCAGTGTCGATCGATCGCTTGTATCTGCGCGCACAGCCCCAACCGAAGGAACGCTGCCGTGACTGTGCTCAACAGCTCTCGTTTCGATCATTTCGCCGATCTGCGCGAGCACCTTGCCCCCGCCCTCTACCAGCAGTTGCAGGCCAGCGGCTCGCTGCCGCCCGCGCTGATCCAATCCGAGGTCGCGCGCTTGCGTGCCGAGGTCGCCGCCGTCGCTACCTACATCCCCTCCACCCTGGTGCGCGAGCAGCTTGCCGCCCCGGCCCCCGGCCGGGTGCGCGGCGCCTACTGGAACGGCTCGGTGCTGTTCGCCGACCTCTCGGGCTTCACCGCGCTCTCGGGCACGCTTAGCGCGCTCGGCAAGCAGGGCGCCGAAGAGGTCTCGGCGATTATCAATGCGCTGTTCGGCGCGCTGGTCGACGAGATCCACCGCTACCGCGGTGGCCTGCTGAAGTTCGGCGGCGACGCGATCACCGCGTTCTTCGATGCCGCCACGCTCGCCGACGACCACGCCCGGCTGGCGTGCCGCGCCGCGCTGGCGATGCAGGCGCGCATGCGCGAGTTCGCCGCGCTGCAAACCCCCGCCGGTGCTTTCCAGCTGCGCCTGCGCATTGGCGTGCACAGCGGGCATGTCTTCGCCGCCGAGGTCGGCGACGCCGAGCATATCGAGCTGGTGGTCACTGGCCGCAACATCAACCGCGTCGCGCTGGCGCAGGAGATCGCCGAGCCCGGCGAGGTGGTGATCTCGCGCCAGACCTACGATGTGCTGCCGGGCGCCCGCGCCGAGCCCCGCCAGTCGGGCTTTTTTCAGCTGCAGCACCTGCCCTACACCGACGCGCCGCCCACGATTAGCCGCTGGGGCCGCGGCCTCGGCAGGGGCGATATGGCCGAGCTGCGCACCCTCGCGCGCCAGGTCGACGCGCTGCGCCCCTACCTGCCGCGCGGCCTGCCGCGCCGCTTCATCGCCGCCGGCGACGAAAACCAGGTTGGCGAGTTTCGCCCCGTCACGGTGCTGTTCGCGCATTTCTACCCCTTTACCAGCGTGCTCGACATGGTCGGCGACGATTGCGACACCGCCGTCGCCGTGCTGAACGCCTACTATCGCCGCGCCCAGGAGGTGATCCAGCGCTACGGCGGCATTGTCAATAAAGTCGACATGTACACCTACGGCGATAAGCTGATGGCGCTGTTCGGCGCGCCGGTGGCCAACGAAGACGACCCGCTGCGCGCCGCGCGCGCCGCGCTCGATTTGAACGAGGCCCTGGCCATCGCCAACGACGAGGTGTACGATATCCTGCACCCGCGCGTCGGCCGGCTGCTCCAGGTCGATCGCCAGTTCTTCAAGCAGCGCGTCGGCATCAACACCGGCGTCGTGTTCGCCGGCAAGGTAGGCTCGGCCCAGCGCCACGAGTATACCGTGATGGGCCAGCACGTGAACCTCGCCGCGCGGCTTATGTCGGCCGCCGAAGAGCGCGCGATCATTGTCTCGCCCTCGACGCGCCGCGCGATCGAGCGGCATATCGAGCTGCGCGAGCTGGCGCCGGTGCGCCTCAAGGGCATCGCCGAGCCGGTGCCGATCGCGCGCGCCGTGCGCCTGTTCGGCGTGTCGCAGGACCCGCGGCGCAGCGTCGCTCGCCCCGCGCTGGTCG
>CALLYN010000366.1 GCA_937858455.1 uncultured Kouleothrix sp. | reverse complement strand
CAGCGGCGTCTCGGCGGGCAGGCGCCCGGCCAGCGCCGCCAGCTCGAGCCCCGGCAAGCTGCGCTGGTCGCCCTGGATGCGCCCAAACGAGCGCGCGTCGTGGCGCTCGGTCTGCTCGATCAGCTGCGTGATCCGCGCGGCGCGGTAGCCCGGCAAATACTCCGAGGGCATTGGGTAGGGGTAGTCGTCGCCAATGATCCGGTTATTCGCCGTCACCACGAAGCCCTCGGCCGGGTCGAGCGCGCGCGGCAGCTCATCGGCAGGGATCAGCCCGGTCCACTCGTGCTCGCCGGTCCAGCCCGGCGATGGCAGGCGCCCGTCGCCCTGGGCGCGCAGCGGCATATGGCCGGCGAAGGCGTAGCCGAAGTGCCCGGCCACGTCGGCATACACGAAGTTCAGGGTTGGCGATGTCCAGCGCGCTAGCGCGGCGCGGAACTCGGCCCAGTCGCGCGCGCGGTTGAGCATCAGCGCGGCGTCGAGCGTCTGGCCCGGCTCGAGCGCGGTCCAGCGCAGCGCCAGCTGCTCGTTGGCGGCCGGCTGCCCATCGGCAGGAGCGCCGCCGCTCGCCGAAGGCGGCTGGCTGCCGTCGGCGGGCATGAGCGCCGAGATAATCGGCCCGTGCCGGGTGATGCGCACCTCTTCGACATGCGGCGCGGCGCGGCCCTTCACCACGATCTCCTCGCGCACAATCTCGGCCGCCAGCCACTCGCCGCGGAACTGGTAGCGCGCCGGGTCAGCCGGGTCGAAGCGCTCGACGAACAGATCCTGCACGTCGTTTTCGCCGTTGGTGATGCCCCAGGCGATGCGCTCGTTGTGGCCGATCACCACGCCGGGCGTGCCCGGCAGGCTCACGCCGGTCACGTGGTAGTCGCCGCCGCTCAGGTGGTTCTCGTACCACACCGAGGGCATCTGGAGCATCAGGTGCGGGTCGTTGGCCAGCAGCGGCTTGCCGCTGGCCGAGCGCGCGCCGCCCACCACCCAGGCGTTGCTGCCTTGGCCTAGCTCGCCGCTGCCGATAAAGCGGCTGGTCGCGCCGGCGACACGCAGCGCGCCGGCGGCCAGGTCGCGCGAGTAGCGCATGCCGCGCGGCAGCGTCAGCGGATGCCCGGCCAGGTACTCCGGCTCGAGCGCGGCGGCGCGCTCGGGGCCAACCGCCGCCACCAGCTGGGCGCGCAGCGCCTCGGTGATCCAGCCGCGCGCGAGGTTCTGGGCCATCATCTTGCCCCACACCACCACGTCGATCGGCTGCCACAGCTCGGGCCGCGCGCGCAGGATCGTGAACTCAATCGGCAGGCGCTTGCGGTTCTGCTCGATATACGCGTTGACTCCAGCCACGTAGGCCTCGACCTGCTGGCGCGCCTCGTCGCCAAGCGTGCCGATCTCGCGGCGCGCCACGCGGGCAAAGCCCATCACCCGCACGAAGCGGTCGGTGTCGAGCGCTATCTCGCCGAACAGCTCGGCCAGCCGCCCGTGGCCGGTGCGGCGCTGCAGCTCCATCTGCCACAGGCGATCCTGGGCATGCACATAGCCCTGGGCCATAAACAGATCGCGCGCGCTGGCAGCGTAGATATGCGGCACGCCCCAGCGGTCGCGCAGCACCTGCACTGGCTCGGCCAGCCCTGGCAGCTTCAGCCGGCCAGAGACGCGCGGCAGCGGCCGGCGCACCGCCGTCGCGGCCAGCCCG
>CALLYN010000365.1 GCA_937858455.1 uncultured Kouleothrix sp. | reverse complement strand
ATGGCCTGTGTGAGCTGTCGCAGCGCGATGCCCTCACGGGGTTGGCCAACCGACGATATTTTGGTTCAGTGCTGGAGCGGGAGGTCGAGCGTGGTGATGATGCGCAGGCCGCCGCGGTTGACCAGATCCTGCCCGTCGTAGCCGGCCTGATCGAGCAGCTGCTCGACCTGCATGCGCGCGTAGACGCTGAAGTGCGGGGCGATGATGTCATAGCGCTTGACGGGTTCGCGCACGGCGAGCGGTTCGGCGCGCGCGGCCTCGGCCTGGTCCGCCGTGATGAAGCCCTCGCGCTCCATGACGTCGAGGACGACGTCGCCGCGGCGGCGCGACTCCTCAAGGTCCGTGGCGGGGTTGATGCCCGGCGACTGCGGGATCGCGACGAGCAGTGCGGCTTCGCCGAGCGTGAGGTCATCGGCGTGTTTGCCGAAGTAGACCAGCGCGGCGGCGTCGATGCCGTAGGCGAGGTTGCCGTAGAAGTTGGTGTTGAGGTACCACTCCAGGATCTGTTCCTTGGAGTAGAGGCGCGTGATCTCGGCCGCGAGCAGGATCTCGCGCACCTTGCGCGGGTACGACTGCACGGCGCGCTCGTCTGGCGCGATCAACGTGTTCTTGATCAGCTGCTGGGTGATCGAGCTGCCGCCCTGCACCTGGCCGCCCTGCAGGTTTGAGATGAGGGCGCGCGAGATGCCGTACAGGTCGTAGCCCGGGTTTGTGAAGAACGTCTTGTCCTCGAGCGCGACGGTCGCGCTGATCACGCCGAGCGGCAGATCGCCAAGCGCCTTGTATTGCCGGTCGCCGCCCTCAGGGTCGATGACTTCATAAAGGAGCACCTGACCGGTGCGATCGTAAAAGCGCGAGGTCTGGAAGAAGAGCGGGTTGTCAGGGCTGAAGACCTCTTGAAGTTTATCGGCCGGCGGCAGGTCGCGCGTGAAGTACGCGTACGCGGCGGCCACGCCGCTGATCGCCAGCGCGATCGTAGCCACGACGATCAGAGTCAACGTCAACAGGCCGCTGGCGGCCCAGCGCTGCACACGAGCTGCGCCCTGTCGGGCCTGCAGGTCGCGGAGCTGTCGCCGCCGGACGATCGCATACGCGCGAGGCATCTGGCTATTCTATCTCCCGCAGGGATCGGCGCCATTGGGCGAGACGCGAGGTGCGAGGTGCGAGGCGCGCCATCCATTTCGTCCATGCATCGCCCACCCCGATATCCATTTTGTCGTCATCGTAGGGGCGACGCATGCGTCGCCCACATGCGTCGCCCGCATGCGTCGATCACCCCACGCGTTCCGCGACCAACCAATGCGACAACCCGACCACGTTGAATGGCGTCGATTCGGCGCCGTGGAGGCCGGCGCGCAGGAGGCGACCCGCAGCGCCAAATCGGTAGATCAGGTTGTCGTAGGCGCCGAAGATGCGCGTGTGGGCGACGATGCGCAGGGGCAGATCGGCGAGCAGTCGCCGCAGGCCGTGGCCCGTGTAGGCGCGGACGTGGGGCGCCAGGCGATTGCGCAGCGGGTTCGGAAGATAGTTGACCAGCGGGATGTTGCCGAAGATGTAGCGGCCGCGCCAGTAGATGCCGTGCTGCTCGACGGGATACCAGCGATTGGGGCAGAACAACAGCAGCCGGCCGCCGGGCCGCAGCACGCGGGCGATCTCAGCCACCGCAGCCCGATCATCCATGACGTGTTCGATCACTTCATTGGAGAGGACGGCGTCGAAGGTGGCATCGGCGTAGGGCAGGCGCTCGCCGGCGCCGTTGACGAGCAGGCTCAGGCCGAAGCGCCGGGCACCCTCAGCCGCCCGCTCACGCTCGTACTCGAGGCCATAGCTGAGCGGCGTGTCGGCGAGGAGTTTGAGCACGTACAGGCCGAGGCCGGAACCATCGTCGAGGATGCGGCTGGTCGGCCCGAAGCCGGTCGGCAGCGCGGCGCGGATCATGGCCAGCCGGCGGTCCTGGCCGGCGCGCCACACGTAACTGGGTTCGCCGCGTTCGGCGGCTTTGCTTGAGGGCTGGGGCACGCGTCGATTATAGCGAGGCCGGGCTGTGTGGATCGGCGCGATGGACGTAGATCCACTCGGGGTCGCCGTCGTCGAGTTCGTCTATCGTGCCACAGCGCAGGTAGCCGAGATGGTCCAGCAGCGCCTGCATCGGCGTGTTCGAGGCGTTGGTCGACGTGAACAGCCTGGATGTCCGGCAGTTCGCGCGCGCGTGGCGCATCAGGGCCGCGCCGATGCCGCCCCGCCTGTGGTCCGGGGCGACGACGAGCAGTTGAACGAAACCCTTGCCGAAGAAGGCGTGATTGAGAACGACGTAGCCGACCGGTCGATCGCCCAGGCAGGCGACCGAGACCTGCTGCTCGACGACGGCATGCGCGACCTCGGCCAGGCGCACGGCGCCACGCTGTATATGACGCTGCTGGCGGCATTTCAGGTGCTGCTGCTGCGCTACACCGGCCAGGACGATATGCTGATCGGCTCGCCCACGGCCGGCCGCACCTCGGCCGATACCGCCGATCTGGTGGGCTACTGCGTGAACCCGCTGGTGCTGCGCGCCCAGCTCGCGGGCGACCCGACCTTTGCCGAAGTGCTGCACCAGGCACGATCCACCGTACTGGCGGCATTCGAGCATCAACAATTTCCATTCGCATTATTAGCGGAAAGATTGGATACAATACGGGATACAAGCCGATCGCCGCTATTTCAGGTTATGTTTACGCTGCAGCAGGCGCCGCACGCCGGCGAGCTAGACATCGCGCCGCTGGCGCTGGGGCTGGAGGGCGCGCGGGTGGCAGCTGGCGAGCTGGTGCTGGAGTCGGTTGAGCTTGCCAGGGCGGCGCAGTTCGACCTGACGCTGATGGTGGCGGCCGACGGGGCCGAGCTGACCGCGGTGATGCAGTACAACGCCGACCTGTTCGACGGCGACACGATCGCGCGCATGCTCGAGCACTACCAGGTGCTGCTGGCCGGGGCAGCCGCCGACGCCACGCGCCCGATCGGGCGGCTGCCGCTGCTAGGCGCGGCCGAGCGCCGGCGGGTGCTGCACGAGTGGAATGCCACCGACACCAGCTACCCGCGCGAGCGCTGCATTCACCAGCTGATCGAAGCGCAGGCCGCGCGCGCGCCCGGCGCCACCGCCGTGATCTTCAACGACCAGCAGCTGAGCTACGGCGAGCTCGACAGCCGCGCGAACCGGCTGGCCGCGCACCTGCGCGAGCGCGGCGTCGGGCCTGA
Organism: uncultured Kouleothrix sp.; assembly: GCA_937858455.1. Taxonomy (GTDB): domain Bacteria; phylum Chloroflexota; class Chloroflexia; order Chloroflexales; family Roseiflexaceae; genus Kouleothrix. The sequence goes on along the minus strand of CALLYN010000365.1, from coordinate 184 downwards.
TGTGATTGTGGGCGTGTGCCTGGAGCGCTCGCTCGACCTGGCCGTCGGGCTGCTGGCGATCCTCAAGGCCGGCGGGGCCTACCTGCCGCTCGACCCGAGCTACCCGCGCGAGCGGCTGGCGTTCATGCTGGGCGACGCGCGCGCCGCCGTGGTGCTGGCGCAGCGGCGGCTGGCCGAGCGCCTG
>CALLYN010000364.1 GCA_937858455.1 uncultured Kouleothrix sp. | reverse complement strand
ACTGTGGCCGGGGCGGGCGCGGCGACTGTGGCCGGGGCGGCTGTTGGCGCCGTGGCTTGCTGGCCGGCGCATGCGGCCAGCAGCAGGGTGAAGGTCAGTGCCAGCGCGCGCAGCCTGGTGGTACGGGTCATGGTATTCTCCGATCTGAGCAGGTGGCGATACGTGCTGGCATAGTTATATCACAGGCGCCCGGCGCGATCCTGCTGCGGCGTCACACAGCGCGGCCAGCCGCTAGCCCTTAAGCGCGCCCTTGGTAAGGCCCTCGACCAGGAAGCGCTGCGCCAGGAAGAAAATCAGCATGATCGGCAGCGAGCCAAGTACCGCCGCCGCGCAGAACTGCGTCCAGTTCGTGTTGAACTGCGTCGAGAACAGCCGCACGCCCACGCCCAGCGGGTAGAGCTTGGTGTCCGACAAAAACACGGTTGTGACGATATACTCGTTGTACACGCCAATAAAGCCGAAGATGAACTGGGCCACCAGCATCGGCTGCAGCAGCGGAAACAGGATGCGCCAGAATATCTGCCAGTTGCTCGCGCCATCGATCGAGGCGGCCTCGTCGAGCTCCCTCGGGATGCTGTCCATGAAATTCTTCATAAGCCACACCGCCAGTGCGCTGCCGCCGAAGCCGAACAGCAAGATCAGGCCGGTGAGCGTATTCAGCAGCCTCAGCATCTGGAAGCCGCGGAAGATCGCCACCAGCGAGCCGACGGTCGGCAGCATCTGGATGATCAGCAGGATCAGGATGCCGTAGCGCCGCCCGGCGAAGTTCAGGCGCGAAAACGCGTAGCCGGCAAATGTCGCCAGCATCACCGAAACCGCCGCGCTGACGCCGCCGAGGATCAGGCTGTTGCGCACCCACAGCGGGAACTGGCTGCTCAGCAGCTTGGTGTAGTTCTCGAGCGTCAGCTTCTGCGGGATCAGCGTCGGGCTATACAGGCTGTTGCCGCCGCCCTTGAGCGAGTACAGCACCACGTACATCGTCGGGAAGAGCGAGACCAGCGTGATCACGATCAGCGCGATGCGCACGGCCCACAGCCCCAGCGCCTGGCGGAAGCGATACGACTCGGTCAGCGAGCGGCGTGGCGCAGGCTGCACCGCCGCAGTCGGTTGGGTTCCGCTTGTCATCGCTCTGCCTCCTTGAACGACCCGGTGACAACCGCGTTGAAGATCGTCAGCGCCGCCAGGATGAAGAAGATAATAATGCTGTAGGCCGCGTTCAGGCCGTACAGCCGCAGCTGGAAGATCAGCTTGTAGGCGTAGGTGGCCAGCGTGTCGGTGGCGCCGTAGTTCGCGCCGGGGTAGGCCAGCGGGTTGCCGTTGGTGATCAGGATGATCACGCCGGCGTTGCCGAACTGGAACGCCAGCTGCGTGATGATCAGCGGCGTGATCGCCGAGAGCATGAACGGCCAGGTGATCGCCTTGAAGCGCTGCCAGCTGCTGGCGCCGTCGAGGTCGGCCACCTCGTACAGCTCGGCCGGGATGGCCTGCAGCGCCGCCAGGCACACCGTCATGAAGAACGGGTAGCTCAGCCACAGGTTGACGATAATCAGCGCGACGCGTGCCGGGCCGGCGCTATTGAGCCAGTTGATCCGGTCGATGCCGATCGCCCCGAGGATCAGGTTCAGCGGCCCCTGAGTGTTGTAGATGCCGGCCCACACCTGCGAGGTCAGGATAAACGGCATCGACCACGGGATGATCAGAATGGTGCGGTACAGGTTGCGCTCGCGCAGGCGCGGGTTGTTCAGCATCATCGCCAGGCCCATGCCGACGCCGACATTCAGCACGGTGCAGGCAAGCATCCACACGATCGTCCATCCCAGCACCGGGAAGAACGCGCTGCCGGTGGCGAAGATCTGCTTGTAGTTCTGCAGGCCGGCCCACTGAAATTCGAGGAAGTGAAACAGGCTGTAGTTGGTGAACGAGATGTAGACGGTGTAGAGGAATGGCAGGATGATAAACAGCAGCGTCGAGACGAGCACCGGCGCAAGGTAGAGGTACGCCGACCAGTCGGTCGGGTGCGCGCGCGGCGCTCGGGCAGCTGGGACAGCGACTTTGGCGGCCATATCAGCCCTCCTCTCGTGAGCAGGCCTGGGCGCGACAGCAGCGCCGCGCCCAGGCCCGTGCGGATACTAGGCTTACTTCGTCTGCTCGATCGCCGTCTTGATCTGGGTCACGGCGTTATCGAGCAACCCCTTGACCTGATCGTCGGGGGTGTTGGGCGGGATGATCGCGTCCATGGCGTCGCCCCACGGCTTCCACACGTTGCTCATCGCCGGGATGTTCGGCATGGGCACGCCGTCGTCGGCCTGGGCCTTCCACACCGGGATGTTCGGGTTGGCCTGCACCTCCGGGCTCTGCACGGCGCTCGTGCGCACCGGCACCTTGATGAAGCCCTTGTACTGCTCGATTGCGCTGGTGGTGCAGGTGGCAAAGCTAATGAAGTCGAGCGCGGCGTCCTTGTTCTTGCTGAACGCGCTGGCGCCGTACACCTGCACGCCGAGGAACGGGCGCATCGGCTTGCCGTCGGGCAGGCTCGGCAGCTTGGCGACGCCATAGTCGATGCCGGCCTTCTTCAGCGGCGCCTCGCGCCACGGCCCGTTGATCGTCATGGCCAGCTTGCCGGCCTCCATCATGCCTTCCTGCGCGCCGTGCATGTTCGCCCGGTCGATCGCAACCTCGGGCAGAGCCGGCTGCTTCTTGTGGTACATATCGCGCAGGAACTCGACCGCCTTGACGCTGGCGTCGTTGTTCAGGCCAATATCGTTGGTGTCGAACTTGCCGTTCTCGTACTTGAAGATGTAGCCGCCGAAGCCCATGAAGAACGCGCCGGCGTGGTACTGCTCGAGGATCGGGAAGCCGAAGCCGTACACGTCGCCCTTGGTCTGATCCTGGGCGATCTTCACGAACTCATCCCACGTCTTGGGCGGGGTCGGCACCATGGCCTTATTGTAGATCAGCGCGACCGACTCGACGAACAGCGGCAGCGCGTAGAGCTTGCCGTCGACGCGGGCGGCGTCGAGCGCGGCAGGGATGATGTCGTCCTTCTCCTTGATCGCGCTATCGGGAACCTCGAGGGCGATCTTCTGAATCGCGAACTCGCCGATCCAGTCGTGGGCGATCGGGCCGTAGACATCGGGGCCTTCGCCGGCTGGCGCGGCGATCGACATCTTGGATTTGAAGTCGGCGTCGGGCACGGTTACAAGCTCGACGGGCGAGCCCGAGGCTTTGGTGTAGGCTTCGGCCACGGCCTTGATCGAGGCGTAGTCGGGGTCGCCGTCCTTCGAGCGCGTCCAGAAGACCAGCTTGTCGATCTTCGGGCCGCTGACGGCGCAGTTGGCTGCGCCACCAGCCGCCGCCGGGGCAGCGGTGGCCTCGGGGGCCTTGGTGGCCTCGGCTGCCGCCGGGGCCGCAGTGG
>CALLYN010000363.1 GCA_937858455.1 uncultured Kouleothrix sp. | reverse complement strand
CCCGCGCTCGCTGCCGGTGCAGATGCGCGGATCGGCGCCAGCGGCCGCCGTGTTGGGTGTATTCGGGTGCGCGTCGCGAGCTACTTCTTGCTCACCTGCACCTTGGGCGCCAGGCCTTCGATCGTGGCCGGGGCGGCCTCGCCGCTGATGAACGCGTCGGTCATCTGGCGGGCGACGTCGTCGGTGAACTGGCGCGGCGGTGTCTTCATCAGGTAGGCCGAAGGCCCAAACAGCGGCCCGCTGACGCCCCGGTCCATCGCCAGCTTGAGGCAGCGCACCGCGTCGATCACCACGCCGGCACTGTTCGGGCTGTCCCACACCTCGAGCTTGACCTCGACGTTCAGCGGCACGTTGCCGAAGGTGGTGCCCTCGAGCCGGATGTACGCCCACTTGCGGTCGGTCAGCCACGGCACGTAGTCGCTCGGGCCGACGTGCACGTCCTCGGCCGGCAGCTGGTAGTCGAGCTGGCTGGTCACCGCGCCGGTCTTCGAGATCTTCTTCGACTCCAGGCGCTCGCGCTCGAGCATGTTGTAGAAGTCCATGTTGCCGCCGAAGTTCAGCTGGTAGGTGCGGTCGAGCTTCACGCCGCGCTCGCGGAATAGGTTCGCCAGCATGCGGTGCGTGATCGTCGCGCCCACCTGGCTCTTGATGTCGTCGCCAATAATCGGCAGGCCCCTGTCGGCGAAGCGCTTGGCCCAGTAGGGCTGCGAGGCGATGAACACCGGGATGCAGTTCACGAAGCCGCAGCCGGCCTCGAGGATCTGCTCGACATACCACTTGGTGGCCATCTCGGAGCCAACCGGCAGGTAGCTCACCACGACGTCGGTGCCGGTCTCGCGCAGGATCTTGACGATATCGACGGTCGAGCCGCGGGCCTTTTTCACGCGCGAGTTCAGGTACTTGCCGATGCCGTCGTGGGTCATGCCGCGGTCGACGCGCACGTTCAGGTTCGGCACGTCGGCGAACTTGATCGTGTTGTTCGGGTCGGCGAAGATCGCTTCCGACAGATCAAGCCCAACTTTGGTGTCGACAACGTCGAACGCCGCCGAGAACTCGATGTCGTTGATATGGTAGCCGCCCAGGTTGACGTGCATCAGGCCGGGTACCGACTCGCTCTCGGGGGCCTTGCGGTAGAACTCGACGCCCTGCACCAACGACGACGCGCAGTTACCTACGCCGATGATCGCGACACGAACTTTCTTGCTCATTGGGGGTGCCTCCATTATGTGTCATTACAAACCGGTGGTAGCTATCGAATATACGTGATAATTGGCCGGTGGTATCTATCGAAACAAGGCTGCGGGGCGGCAGAGCCGCGCTTACGCTAGCCGTTGGCGAACTGCCGCAGCTCGGCGCTGCGCTGCAGGTGGCTGAGCAGGTGCCGCTTGGCCATGTAGACCTCGTGGATATTGGCGAACAGATCCGGGTGGCGCGCCAGGATCTCGCGCGGCGGCAGCTCGATCAGGAAGTTTTCGACCAGCACCACGCGCTCTTGCGCCGAGTGCGCCGCCTCGATCGCGGTGTGCCATAGCTCGCTGCGCTCCATTCGCTCGAGCACCAGGTCTTCGGGAGTTGCGATGCTGCTGGTCTCGACCCGCTGGTACGCGCGCTCGCGCGCATTTGCCGAGCGGGCCATGTCGATCGACGTGGCCGAGACGCAGGTGCGCAGGTAGCCCAGCAGCGACGAAAGATTAGGAAACTGGGCGAAGCGCTCGGGCGAGAGCGCAGCCCACGCGCGGGCGAACGCGCGGTCGGCAATGTCGTCGCAGTGCTCGTCGGTGGCGCCGCGCGACCCCTCGCGGCTGGCCCACGAAATCAGCATTGGCCGGTAGCGCAGGCTGATCTCTAGCCAGGCCGCCTCGTCGCGCAGCATGATCGCGCGGCGGAAGATCTCGAAGCCGTTGTCGTTCTCGGTGGAGGGCACGCGTGCCGAGCCGGCGCGCTGCTGGTTCGATGGTGCCGTGGCGCCATCTATTGTCTGCGTTGCATACACCGTGCTCACCTCGTTTCCGCTCTGTCGGTTTGGCTATCTCTGCGGTACGAAGCTATTGTAGCGTGGCAGCCCAGCCGCGTCAGCGAATTGCATTACACCGCCAGTGTATTCTTTTTCACACACTGCTGCTCACTGGATCTGGCGCTCGAGCGCGGCGGCATCGTGGATCGTGATGCGGTAATTACGGTCGACCGAAATATACGATCGGCCCTTGAAGCTGGCGATCACCTGGTTCACGCGCTCGCGCGTCGCGCCCACCAAGCTGGCAATGTCGCTCTGGGTCAGCCGGATGGGGATGATGATCTCGCCCTGCTGGTTGGTTTTGCCATACTGCCGGCCGAAGGCCAGCATTTGGCGCGCGACCCGGCCATACACGTCCAGCGCGCACAGCGCCTGGATGCGCTCGTTGGCCAGCCGCAGCCGGTCGGACATAATCCGCAACAGGTTGTAGGTGATCTGCGGCATGGCGCGCAGGCACTCCTGGAAGTTCAGCCGGTCGAGCCACAGCACCGTCGTCTGCTCCTGGGTTACGATGTTCGCCGAGCGGCTGGTGCTGTCGATCACGCTCATCTCGCCTTCGATATCGCCCGGCCCGCCAAATGCGATGATCACGTCGTTGCCATCGGCCTGCGTGACGTAGACTTTGACGGTGCCTTCGAAAATAATGTACACCACCTCGCCGGGCTCCTCGGCGCTGATCAGGTTCGTGCCGGCCGGGAAGGTTTTGCGGCGCAGCAGATCGTTCACGCGCGCGAGCTGCTCGGGCGCCAGGTCGCGGAACAGCGGCATCTCCGCCAGCGTCGCAAGGTTTGAAACAACCGCCATAGTGAGATCCTTCAGTCAGCCTATGGGCTACAAGTATTGCCGATAGGCGTGGTTCAAACCAGCTTTCCAGTTCATCGCTCCAAAGGCGTAGGTGAGCGCTCTACCGCGCCCGTACCGTGCCGCGCCGAAACCACGGAGCTGAGCCACGCCGTGCGGCGAAAAACGGCGGCCACGAAAGAGGATCCTGGCCGGATCCTTCGCGCAGGTTATGTGCTTCACTGCTGTGAACAGTACTATAGCCGAGAACTACGCGATTTTCAAGGCGCGCGCGTGCTATAATCGTGGCGATGCTATACGACGATACTATTGCAGCTATTGCTACGCCACACGGCGAAGGTGGCATCGGCATTGTGCGGCTCAGCGGCCCCGGCGCGCTGCCGATCCTCGAGCGCATGTTTGTGCCGGCGCGGCCTGGCGCCTGGCGCCCGTTTCGCATGCGCTACGGCCAGGTGCAGGCCTCTGGCGGCGCGCGCGTCGACGAGGCGCTGGCGGTGGGGATGCGCGCGCCGCGCAGCTACACCGCCGAGGATGTGGCCGAGATCTCGTGCCACGGCGGGCCGCTGGTGCTGCGGCGCGTGCTGGCGCTGGCGCTGCACTATGGCGCGCGCGCCGCCGAGCCGGGCGAGTTCACGATGCGCGCCTTCGCCAATGGCCGGATCGACCTGGCGCAGGCCGAGGCTACGCTCGATGTGATACAGGCCAAAACCGACACCGCGCTGGCGCTGGCTCAGGCCCAGCTGGGCGGCTGGCTGGCGGCCGAGCTGCGGCCCATCCGCGAGCTGCTGCTCGCGCCGCTGGCGTTCTGCACCGCGCTGGTCGATTTCCCCGAGGACGAGGTCGAGCCTCAGCCGGTGGCCGAGCCGCTTGGCGCCGCGCTGCGCGAGATCGAGCGTCTGCACGCCAGCGCCGGCCAGGGGATCGTCTACCGCCAGGGCGCGCGCGTGGTGCTGGCGGGCCGGCCCAACGCCGGCAAATCGAGCCTGCTGAACGCGCTGCTGCGCGCCGATCGGGCGATCGTCACGCCGATCCCCGGTACCACCCGCGATACACTCGAAGAAACTGCGAACCTGGCCGGCGTGCCGGTGGTGCTGGTCGATACCGCCGGCATTGCCGAGAGCGCCGATCCGGTCGAGCGCCTGGGGGTGGCGCGTAGCCGCGCCGCGCTCGCCGCCGCCGACCTGGCGCTGCTGGTGGTCGACGCCAGCGCGCAAGCTGCGCCCGAAGACGCCGAGATCGCGGCGCTGCTGGCGGCGAAGCCGGCCATTTTGGTGATGAACAAGTGCGACCTACTGAGCGAGGCTGGCCGACAAAACGATGCGAGGCAGGCGTTTGACGCGCTGCTATCGCGCGCCGGCTGCCTGCCCGTCGCGGTTGTCGCTACCTCGGCGCTCAGCGGCGCCGACCTGGCCGAGCTGGCTCAGGCAATCGCTGCGGCGCTGCTGGGCGGCGCGCCAGCCCACGGCGACCGCATGGTCA
>CALLYN010000362.1 GCA_937858455.1 uncultured Kouleothrix sp. | reverse complement strand
CCACCCGATCCTCCAGCTCCTCAAGCATCTCCTTGTCGTCGGCGCGGTGCAGCCACAGCCCCTCTTCGGTGCCGCAGTCGTCGGTGGTAATAATCGCGTCCTGCGCCACGTCGACCAGGCGGCGCGTCAGGTAGCCGGCGTCGGCCGTGCGCAGCGCGGTGTCGGCCAGACCCTTGCGCCCGCCGTGGGTCGACACGAAGTACTCGAGCACCGTCAGGCCCTCGCGGAAGTTCGACTTAATCGGCAGCTCGATGATCCGCCCCGTCGGGTCGGACATAAGCCCGCGCATACCGGCCATCTGGCTCAGCTGGTTGATATTACCGCGCGCCGCCGAGTTCACCATCATCGCCACCGGGCCGTACGGGTTCAGGTTGTTCTTCACCGCCTCGGATGTCGACTTGGTGGCGTCCTGCCAGATCTTGACGATCTCCTGGTAGCGCTCTTCCTCGGTGATCAGGCCGCGCCGGTACTGCTTCTCGACGTCGGTCACCTGCGCGTCGGAGTCCGTCAGGATCTGCCGCTTGGCCAGAGGCACCTGGATATCTTCGACGCCAACGGTCATGCCGCCGCGCGTCGCGTACTTAAAGCCCAGCGACTTGATCTTGTCGGCCTGCTCGGCGGTGCGCTCCGAGCCATAGATGCGCGCCAGCTCGTCGCGCGAGCTGACGTTCGGGTACATCGCGCGCACGCTGTTCAGGTCGTCCTCCGAGAGGTTCGCCAGGTTGGTGTAGTACTTGTAGCAGTCGGCGATGATCTCTTGCAGGCCCTTCTTCGGCACCTGGCGGTTGCGATACTGCATCGGCTCGAGCAGCTCGCCGTTGAAGATAATCCGGCCAATCGAGGTCTCGATCAGCATGCGTGGCTTGCCATCGGTGTCGGGCGCCAGCTCGCGCACCTGGCGATCGTTCGTGCCCTGCACCTTGCCGCGCATACGCACCCAGATCGGCGCCTGGATGTCGACCACGCCCTTGTCGTAGGCCAGCATCGCCTCTTCGATCGAGGCGAACTTCTTACCCGAGCCCTTCGCGCCGTCCTTCACCATCGAAAGGTAGAAGCAGCCCAGCACGATGTCCTGCGACGGGGTGATGATCGGGTTGCCGTGCGCCGGCGAGAGCAGGTTGTACTTCGAGATCATGCGCATGCGCGCTTCCTCTTGCGCCTTGCGCGAGAGCGGCACGTGCACGGCCATCTGGTCGCCGTCGAAGTCGGCGTTGAACGCGGCGCACACCAGCGGGTGCAGCTGGATGGCCGAGCCCTCGATCAGCTTGGCCTCGAACGCCTGGATCGATAGGCGGTGCAGCGACGGCGCGCGGTTCAGCAGCACCAGGTAGTCCTGGATCACTTCCTCAAGCACGTCCCACACCTCGGGCCGCACCCGCTCGACGATGCGCTTGGCGCTCTTGATGTTGTGCGCAAAGCCCTTCTCGACCAGCCGGCGCATCACGAAGGGCTTGAACAGCTCAAGCGCCATCTTCTTCGGCAGGCCGCACTGGTGCAGTTTCAGGTTCGGGCCAACCACGATCACCGAGCGGCCCGAGTAGTCAACACGCTTGCCCAGCAGGTTCTGGCGGAAGCGGCCCTGCTTACCCTTGAGCATATCGCTCAGGCTCTTCAGGCGGTGCTTGCCCTTGCCGCTCACCGCGCGCCCGCGCCGGCCATTGTCGATCAGCGCGTCGACAGCCTCCTGCAGCATGCGCTTCTCGTTGCGCACGATGATCTCGGGCGCGTTCAGCTCCATCAGGCGCTTGAGGCGATTGTTGCGATTGATCACGCGCCGGTACAGGTCGTTCAGGTCGGAGGTCGCGAAGCGCCCGCCGTCGAGCTGCACCATCGGCCGCAGATCCGGCGGGATCACCGGCAGCATTGTCAGGATCATCCACTCGGGCTTGTTGCCGCTCTTGCGGAAGTTCTCGACGACGCGCAGCCGCTTGGTGGCCTTCTTACGCCGCTGGCCCTGCGTCGTCTGCACCTCGACCTGCAGCTCCTCGCCGAGCTTTTCGAGGTCGACCGTGCGCACAATCAGGTCGCGGATCGCGCCCGCGCCCATGTCGGCCTTGAATACGCCTGGCGCCAGCTCGCGCAGCGTGCGGTACTCGGTCTCGGTCAGGATGCGGCGCATCTTCAGGCCGTCGATCAGCTCGAGCTTCTCTTTCTCCTCGCGCACCAGCGTGTCGAGCTCGCGCTGCAGGCGCTCCTGCAGCCGCTCGCGCTCCTGGGTCGCCTCGTACTCCTTGCGCTCGCGCTCGGCATCGGTCAGCAGCTCGGCGTCGGCCATGTCGCGCTGGCGGCGCGCCTCCATGGCCTCGATCTCCTGGTCGAGCAGCTCTTCAAGCTGGTCGATCACCTTCTCGGTGATCTGCTCGCCCTCCTCTACCAGCACCACGCCGCGGAAGCTGACATCTTCCTCGGCGGCTTCGCCAGCCTTGTCCTCAAGGTCGGCGCGCAGCGTCTCGGCCTCGGTGGTCAGCGCCTCGCGCTGGGCCTTGTAGTCCTCTTCGATCCGCCGCTGCGTCGAGACCTGCGCGGTCTCCATGCCGCCCAGGTCCTGCGTCAGCTGCGACGACAGCTCGATCCGCTTGCCCTCGGCCTCGCCCTGGATCTTCTCGCGCTTGCTGGCGTACTCGGCCTGCATCGCCTCGCGCATGCCCGCGCGCGCCTCGTCATCGACGTGCGTGATGATATACGAGGCGAAGTACAGCACCCGCTCGAGGTTGCGCGGCGAGATGTCGAGCAGCAGGCCCAGCCGGCTGGGCGTGCCCTTCACAAACCAGATATGCGACACCGGCGACGCCAGCGCGATGTGGCCCATGCGGTCGCGCCGCACCTTTGCTCGCGTCACCTCGACGCCGCACTTATCGCAGATCACGCCCTTGTAGCGGACGCGCTTGTACTTGCCGCAATAGCACTCCCAATCCTTCTGTGGCCCAAATATTCGTTCACAAAATAACCCGTCGCGCTCGGGCTTGAGCGTGCGGTAGTTAATTGTCTCCGGCTTGGTCACTTCCCCATGCGACCATCCCAGGATGTCCTCGGGCGAGGCCAGGCTGATGCGGATCGCATTGAAGTCGTTGATCTCGAGCATTTCACTCCCCTTATATCATAAAGGGGTGGGTTTGTAAGAGAGGGCTCCGCCCTCCCTTACACCCTCCCAAACAATCTAGAACTCGCCGCGCTCCATGCCCGACAGGTTGATGCCATCCAGCGCCGCCATGTCGCTGTCGACGTCGTCGTTCAGCTCCACTGGCTTTTCGTCGGCCGAGAGCACCTCGACCGAAAGACCAAGCGACTGTAGCTCCTTGATCAGCACCTTGAACGACTCGGGCACGCCAGCCTCCTGGATCGGCTCGCCCTTCACGATCGCCTCGTAGGTCTTCACACGGCCGACTACGTCGTCGGATTTTACCGTCAGCATCTCCTGGAGGATGTAGGCCGCGCCGTAGGCCTCGAGCGCCCACACCTCCATTTCGCCGAAGCGCTGGCCGCCGAACTGGGCCTTGCCACCCAGCGGCTGCTGCGTCACAAGGCTGTAGGGGCCAGTCGATCGGGCGTGGATCTTGTCTTCGACCAGGTGGGCAAGCTTCAGCATGTAGATATAGCCGACCGTCACCGGGTGGTCGAAGCGCATGCCGGTGCGCCCGTCGTACAGCGTGATCTTGCCGTCGCTTGGCAGCCCCGACTGCTCAAGCATCGAGTGGATCTGCTCCTCGTGCGCGCCATCGAATACCGGCGTAGCCACGCGGAAGCCAAGCTTGGCCGCCGCCCAGCCCAGGTGCGTCTCGAGGATCTGGCCGATATTCATACGGCTGGGTACGCCGATCGGGTTGAGAATGATATCGACAGGCGTGCCGTCCGGCAGGAACGGCATATCTTCGATCGGCAGCACCCGGCTGACCACGCCCTTGTTGCCGTGGCGGCCGGCCATCTTGTCGCCGGCGCTAATCTTGCGCTTCTGGCACAGCAGCACGCGCACCGTCTGGTTCACGCCCACCGGCAGCTCGACATCGTCCTCGCGCGAGAACACCTTGACGTCGATCACCTTGCCACGCACGCCGTTAGGCACTCGCAACGAGCTATCCTTCACCTCGCGGGCTTTTTCGCCGAAGATCGCGCGCAGCAGCCGCTCCTCAGCGGTCAGATCGGTCTCGCCCTTAGGCGTAATCTTGCCCACCAGAATATCGTTCGGCTGCACCTCGGCGCCGACATAGATGATCCCGCGGTCGTCGAGGTTGCGCAGGCTATCCTGGCCGACGTTGGGAATATCGCGAGTAATCTCCTCGGGGCCAAGCTTGGTATCGCGCGCCTCGACCTCGTGCTTCTCGATGTGGATCGAGGTGAAGATATCCTCGCGCACCAAGCGCTCGCTCACCAGGATGGCGTCTTCGAAGTTGCCACCCTCCCAGGGCAGGAACGCCACCAGCACATTCTGGCCAAGCGCCAGCTCGCCGGCGTCGGTGCTGGAGCTGTCGGCGATGATCTCGCTGGCGCGCACCCGCTGGCCGCGCAGCACGCTAGGCCGCTGGTTGATGCAGGTATCCTGGTTCGAGCGCATGAACTTGCGCAGCTTATACTCGTGCTGCTCGCCGTCGTCCTCCAGCACCACGATCTTATCGCCGGTAGCCGAGAGCACGATGCCGTCCTTTTTCGCCACCACCACCTGGCCGCTATCGCGCGCTGCCAGGTACTCCATGCCAGTGCCGACGATCGGCGCGTCGGGGCGCAGCAGCGGCACAGCCTGGCGCTGCATATTCGAGCCCATCAGCGCGCGGTTGGCGTCGTCGTGCTCGAGGAACGGGATCAGCGCGGTCGAGACGCTCACAACCTGCTTGGGCGACACATCCATATAGTCGACGCGGTCGATCGGCTCGGTCTCAAAGTCGCCCTGGAAGCGGCAGGCGATCGAGCCCTCAAGGAAGCGGTTGAACTGGTCGAGCGGCGCGTTAGCCTGCGCGACCACGTACTTCTCTTCCTCGTCGGCCGAGAGATAATCGACCTCCTGGGAGACGATCGGGCGGATCTTGATCGACTTGAGCGGCGTCGCGGCGATCCGCTCGGCCAGGGCGCGATTGATCTCATGGCCGGCCTCGGCGATCACATCGCCACTGGCCGGGTCGACGATATCCTCGCGCAGGATCTGGCCGCGCAGTAGGTTGACCGTCATGCGCCGGGCGATATCTTTATCGACGCGGCTGCCGCGCGCGGCGATCAGGTCGCCGGTGCGCAGGTCGCGCACATCGCGCAGCAGCAGGCCCTGGCGCTCCCACTCGGCCGAGTTCAGCACCTCGCGATACACCTTGCGGTATGGTGTCTCGAGGAAGCCCATCTCGTTCACGCGCGAGAAGGTGCTCATGGTGCCGATCAGGCCGATGTTCGGGCCTTCGGGCGTTTCCACCGGGCAGATCCGGCCATAGTGCGAGTGGTGCACGTCGCGCACCTCGAAGCCGGCGCGGTCGCGGCTGAGGCCGCCCGGCCCCAGCGCCGACAGGCGCCGCTTGTTCGTCAGCTCTGCCAGCGGGTTCGTCTGATCCATGAACTGCGACAGCTGCGAGCCGCCGAAGAACTCGCGCATCGCGGCGACCACCGGCCGGATATTCACGAGCGCGTTAGGCGTGGCGCTGTCGGGGTCTTGCAGCGACATGCGCTCCTTCACCACGCGCTCCATGCGCAGCAGGCCGACGCGGAACTGCTGCTGGATCAGCTCGCCGACGGTGCGCACGCGGCGGTTGCCGAGGTGGTCGATATCATCGGCATTGCCCTTGCCGTTATTGAGCTCGATCAGCCGCTCGACGATCTTGAAGATATCGTCGGGGCGCAGCACGCGCACCTTCTGATCGGGCGCGGCGGCGCGCGCCTCGGGCCGCGGGTCTTTCTCCCACAGGTTCTTGTTCAGCTTATACCGGCCGACCTTCGCCAGGTCGTAGCGGCGCGGGCTGAATAGCAACGACTCAAGCAGGCCGCGCGCATTCTCGAGCGTGGGCGGGTCGCCGGGGCGCAGGCGCTTATACAGCTCCATCAGCGCCTCTTTGGCGTGGCGCGCCGGGTCTTTATCGAGCGTAACCTTCACATACTGATGGTCGCTTTGATCGATGTGCTGGAACAGCGCGATGATATCCTCGTCGCGCCCGCGCTGGTCGAGCTCGCTGTCGGGCGCCCACTGGCCCTCGCCGTTGGGCTGGGCGTCCCACGCCAGCACAGCGCGCAGCAGAATTGTGACCGGGATCTTGCGCTTGCGATCGACCTTAACGGAAATAACGTCGCGCTTATTCGTCTCGAACTCGAGCCAGGCACCGCGGTTGGGGATGAGCTTAGCCGAGTGCAGGCCGCGGCCGCTGGTCGGGTCTTTCTCTTCTTTAAAGTACACACCCGGCGAGCGAATAAGCTGCGAGACGACCACGCGCTCGGCGCCGTTGATCACGAAGGTGCCATTCTCGGTCATCAGCGGGAAATCGCCCAGAAAGATCTCGCTCTCCTTAAGCTCGCCGGTAGCCAGGATATGCAGCTGCACATTCACGCGCAGCGGCGCGGCGTAGGTCATGTCGCGCTCGCGGCACTCATATTCGTCGTAGCGCGGCTCCCCGAACGCGTAGTCGAGGAAGCGCAGCTCCATATTTTTGCCGGTGAAGTCGGTGATTGGCGAGATCTCGTCAAACAGCTCGCGCAGACCCTCGCGCCGAAACCACTCAAAGCTATTAATCTGCGTCTCGATCAGCGTCGGCACCGCGATCGCGTCCTGAATGCGCGCAAACGAGCGCCGCTCCAGATTGGAGCGATGCAGCCCATCGACGCCAGGATCGTTGGGCATGATCAGCGGCTGAAGAACCACAGGCTCGACCAAGGGGGGCATGGGCACCTCACTCTTACTGAGTTATGAGTTATGAGTTGTGAGCTATGAGCAGCTCAAGCGCGAGAACAATCA
>CALLYN010000361.1 GCA_937858455.1 uncultured Kouleothrix sp. | reverse complement strand
GGCGAAGGCGCGCCACCACTGGCCGGCCGAGCGGAACGCACCGCCGGCAGAAACGCCCGGCGCGCGCGCCGCCCGCGCCCACGCCACAAAATCGCGGTGGTACAGCGCCGGGTGGTTGAGAACCAGCTGGGCGCGCAGCTCGAGGTCGTGCCGGCGGGCGTTGGCCAGCATGCTGCCATTGCTGCGGCGGTAGCGCGCCAGCGGCCGGGCGATATGCAGCCCCTGCCAGCCCGCCCCAGCCAGCGCCAGCCAGAAGTCCCAATCTTCGTAGCCCTGCGGCCACAGGTTGCTGCCGAAGCCGCCAACCTGCGCCCACGCGGCCTTGCGGAACAGCACGATCGGCACGATCGGGCAATCGAACAGCAGCTTGCCTAGGCTGTAGGCCCCGCCCGACCAGACGCGCTCCTCGGCGCCGAACATGCGCACGTCGGTGTACACAAAGCCAACCTCGGGGCTGGCGTCGAGCGCGGCGACGGCTGCCTCCAGCATCGCCGGCTCAAGCAGGTCGTCGGCGTCGAGCGTAAGGACGTACTCGGCGCGCGCGGCCGCGATACCGCTGTTGCGCGCCGCGCTCAGCCCCAGGTTCGGCTGAGCGGCCAGGCGGATGGCACGGCCGGGGTAGGCGCCGATCAGCGCGCGCGCCACCGCCGGGCTGTCGTCGGTGCTGCCGTCGTCGACGATCACGATCTCCCAGGGCGCGAATGTCTGCGCGGCCACGCTCGCCACCGCGCCAGGCAGAAAGCGGCCGTGGTTGTAGCAGGGTATCACCACGCTCACGCGCGGCGCGTCAGTCGCCTCGGGCATCGAATTCCTTCCGCGCCTCCCAGGCGCTGCTCCAGGCCACCGCGCGGCGGATGCCCTCGTCGAGCGGCACCTGCGGCTGGTAGTCGAGCAGCTCGGCGGCGCGGCTAATATCGGCGATGTAGCGCGTCACCTCGCCCACGCGCTTGGAGGGCTCGACGGTGATCTGGCCGGGAACATCCAGCGCCTCGGCGATCAGCTCGGCCATGCGCACCAGCGTGTTGCCCTGGCCATAGGCCAGGTTGATCGTCTGGTTGCGCACCTGGCCGCTCAGCAGCCGCTCGATCCCGGCGACAATCCCGCCGACGCAGTCGTCGATATACGTGAAATCGAGCGTCTTCTCGTGGCCGTACACCGTGACGGGCAGGCCCTGGCGCATGCGCTGGATGAACAGCGGGATGACGCGCTCCATGCGCTCGATGTCGTTGTCGTAGCGGCCGTACACATTCGAGAAGCGAAACACCAGGTAGCGCAGGCCATAGCAGCGCGCATACGAGTACACCAGCGCCTCGCCGGCCACCTTGCTGGCCGAGTAAGGGCTCTCAGTGAACGAGAAGTCGGCGTGCTGCTCTTCGGTGATGTAGCGGTGGATGTCGCCATACACCTCGCGCGACGACGAGAAGATCAGCGGCAGATCGTTGTGGCGGCAGTACTCGAGCACGTTGAACGTCAGCGCGATGTTCTCCATGGCCCGGTGGGGGAACTGCACCAGCTCGTGCACTTTGGCGTTGGCGGCCAGGTGCACCACCAGGTCGGGCTGCGGGTAGGGCACTCCGCCGATGCCGCCCGCGAAATCGCGGTACGGCGCCGCGAGATCTTGCAGCATCGTCACGACGCGGTCGGTCCAGCTGTTCAGGCGCTTGTCGACGCCAAACACACGGTGGCCGGCATCGAGCAGCCGCAGCGCCAGGTTCGTGCCGATCTGCCCGCTCGACCCGGTGATGAGGATGTGCACAGGCTACCTTTCTGCCAGAAACAGCCACGGCGCAATCGAGCGCAGTGCCAATTGGCCGCGGCGCAGCCAGCATTTTACCCGAAAACGCAGCGCAAATGGCACCGCCCGCACTAAACGGCGGCGTAATGTCACGCGCGGGCGCTGCTGCGGGGCCGCGAACAGCGTAGCGGCAACCGTGGCGCCGGGCGTGATCTCGTGAGCCTGCGGCAGCGGCGCAGGCTCACGCCCAGGCTGCCGGGCCAGCCGGGCGCAAGCCCAGGCCACTAATCGCGGGCCATACAGCTGGGGATGCTTGCGAATGATCTGTGCGCGCGCGTCCCATTCATGCGCCACGCCAGCGCTGCTCAGGCTTGGCCCATGCCGGCGATACGACACCAGCGGCGCTGCGATGTGCGCGCCTAGCCAGCCCGATTGTACTACGCGCAGCCAGAAGTCCCAATCTTCAAAGCCGTGGGGAAAATGGGCCGCATCGAAACCGCCAACCTGCTGCCATGCCTTGGCCCGTACCAGCGCATGCTGCGGGATAAAATTGTCGAGCGCCAGCCAGCGCAGATCGAACGGCACGCTGGGCCACACGTGGTCGTCGTCGCCGATCATGCGCATGCCGGTGTACACAAAGCCCAGCTCGGGGCGCGCTTGCAGCTGCGAAACCGTCCGCTCAAGAAATGCAGGGTCGAGCAGATCATCGGCGTCGAGAAACACGAGCAATTCGCCCTGCGCCGCGCGCGCGCCGGTGTTGCGCGCCGCCGCCGCGCCGGCGTTAGGCTGGTGGAACAGGCGGATCTGCCGTTCGGGGTAGGCCACGATCAGCTGCTGTGCCACCGCCAGCGTGGCATCGCGGCTGCCGTCGTCGACGATCACAATCTCCCAGGCACTATATGTCTGCGCCACCACGCTGGCCACCGCCTCGGGCAGAAAGTGCGCGTAGTTATAGCAGGGTATGATCAGCGATACCACAATCGGCTTGGATTGAACGTTTACTGCTGCCACTTTGGTGGCCTTCCGCCATAGCGAATGCGCCGCCAGGCCGGCCGAAGCCGCAGCCGCAATGGGTAGCTGCGCCGCACCAGCCGCTCACGGGCCGCGCGGGCCTGGCCAACATAGCCGCCGCCGGATCGCTTCCACCATTCCCATGCGCCGACGGCAATGCGAAAGCGGTGATTACGCTCGTACTGGCGCAGCTCTTCAATCGCGGCCGACGCCGCGACCACGCCACCGTCGCTGCTCCACACGGCGTCGCGCCGCGCCGCACGCGCGCAGGCCAGGTCTATCTCTGCGTCAAGCTGCGCGCCCATCTGCTCGATACTAAACTGCTCGGCGATGCGCCTGCGCGCGGCGGCCTGCATAGCCGCCAGCTGGCGCGACGCGCGCAGCAGCCACTCCAGCGCCGCAACATAGCGCTGCTCTTGGTGCTGATCAGGCTTCACCAGCACGCCGCTATCGGGTGTTACCAGCTCACGCTGCCCGCCCGAGTCGACCGTAACGGGCACAACGCCGCAGGACATAGCCTCGAACAGCACCAGTGCCAGCCCCTCGTAAGCCGAGGGCAGAAACAGGATATCCGCCGCCGCCATGAGATCGCGCACCCGCGAAGCTTCCACGGCACCCAGCAGCAGCACCCGCTCGCGCAGGCCGTGGTCGCGCACAAATGCCCGCAGCCACGGCAGATCCGGCCCATCACCAGCCACCACGCAGCGAAATGGCAAGCCTGCCCGCGCCAGCTGTAGCAGCACGCGCGCCAGCACCTGCGGCTGCTTCTGCGCGGTGATGCGTGCGGCATGCAGCAGCACCCGCTCGCCCACGCCAATCGCCAGCTCGGCGCGTACGCGCGCGCGCGCGGCTGGGTCGGGGCGCCAGCGCGCCACATCGGCCGAAGTATAGACCACAGCGCACTGCTCGGGCGGCGCTCCATGCTCAACAATCCAGTCGCGCAGCTCGGCCGAGCTGGCAAGCTGCCGATCGAGCAACAAGGCGTACTCGGCGCTGAAGCCAGGGTTGCCCTGGTTGGCGCAATCGGGGTCGCGCATATGCGTGTAGTCGAGCAGTGCGACGCGCGGGTGGCGCGCGCGCAGCCAGGGCAGCAATCGGTAGCCCAGCACGCTATTGCTGATCAGCACTGCGTCGGCCCGGCGCGACTCGATCAGGTAGCTCAGAAAGCACGGGATGTCGGCGCGGCGCAGAAAGTGCTCGGGGACAAACACATCGGCGTATTGCTCGAACTCGGCGAGCAGCGGGTGCGATCCTGGCATCGTCGCGCACACCGTGCAATGGTAGCCACGCGCCGCCAGCTGCTGAAGCAGCGCCAGCGCGAATGTGCTGACACCGCCCATATCGAGCCGGGCCATCAGCAGCAGCAGGCGGCGGCGCCCCGGTAGCGCAAGAGGGTTCGTGAACGGCGGCTGCAGTCCAATCGGCGCAAACGGCCGATCGTCGTGCGGCGGTAGCTGTGGCAGGCCATCGCGAAAGAGCGCGGGGTAGCGCTGGCGCATTTCGCGGCGGAATGCTGCGTAGTGGCGCGGATCATCGCGCACAGCCCACGTATAGCCAGGGTACTGCTGGGGATGCTTGCGCCGCTGGTGCACCAGGAACTCCGCAATATCGCGGCCCCAGAAGCCCTGCGCCGCGCAGCGCAGCCATAGCTCGTAATCTTCAAGGCCGCGCGTGCGTGCCTCATCGAAGCCGCCAACCGCTTCGAACACGGCGCGCCGGATCATCACCATCGGCGTCGCCATATTCTCGAATAGGAAATGATCGCGCGTGCCAAAACCGCGCGGCCAGCGTAGCTCTTCGGCCCCAAACACCGTGCTCCAGCTTGTGGCAAACGCCGGACGCTCGTCGCTATGCAGCAGCCAGGCCAGCTTCTCAAGCGCAGTTGGTGCGATCAGGTCATCGCTGTCGAGGAAGAACAGCAGCGGCGCGCTAGTGGCAGCCACGCCAGCGTTGCGCGCTGCCGGCAGGCCGCGGTTGGGCTGGTCGATCACGTGGATGCGCGCGTCGCCGCCGCGCAGAGGATCGAGCACGCGCAAGGCAGCCGAATCAGTGCTGCCGTCGTTGACGATCACCCACTCCCAGTGTTGCAGTGTTTGCCGCCGCACCGCAGCAACGGTTTCCTCGAACAGCACGCCGGTGTTATAGTAAGGCGTGATAATTGCAACGGCGGGCACAGGCGGTTTGTTTGGGCTCATAGCCATCGGTTTCACACAGCAGCTACCGGCAGCGCACCTCAAACGGTGTGTCCAGCCGACTCGGCGGCAATTTGCGCGTACAGCCGGTACACCGCGCGGCCTATCGCCTCCCAGGTGTAGCGCTCCAGCACCTTGCGCCGCCCAGCCGCGCCAAGCGCGCGGGCGAGATCGGGGCGGGCCAGCAACTCGGCGATCCGCACGGCCATATCGGCTGCATTATCGCACACAAATCCATCGGCGCCATCGGCAATCAGCGCGGCGCTGGCGTGGCAGGCGCGGTTCGCGATCACCGGCTTGCCGCGCATCCAGGCTTCGAGCAGCACAATCCCAAAGCTCTCGTATTCCGAGGGGTGCAGCAGCAGATCGCAGGCATCGTAGGCGTCGAGCAGCTCGGCGCGCGGCAGCTTGCCCAGGTACAGCACCCGCTCTTCGTCGATCGGCCGGCCGTCGGCGTCTTCGCCGATCATAACCAGCACCGGCCGCCGATCCGGCACTGCGCGCACTGCTTCGATCGCCATATCGTAGCGCTTCGACGCGGCCTTTCGCCCAACAAACAGCACCAACGGCCGGTCGCCCAGGCCATGGCGTGCTCGGAAGCGCGCCCCATCGATCGCCGCATCACTCAGCTCGGCCGGGTCGACACCTGCGCCTATCTCGAGCGGCCGCGACATCGGCCAGAGCTGCTGAAACAGCGCAGTGCTGTACGATGTCTGGCTGAGAATTGCCCGCGCCCGCGCGAAGCTGTGGTAGTGCACCCGGTGATGGTGGTAGGCGTCTTCAGGATGAAACAGCGGCAAAAGCACGATAGGCGTGCCGCGGCGCTCCGCCAGGCGGCGCACCTGCCAGGTCAGCGCCAGAGGCATAAAACCCACCAGCACAACATCGTAGCCAGCCACCGCGCGAGAAAGCTGGGCTAGCAGCGCCGGCGACCAGGGCCCTAGCCCGGCCATCATCATCAAGTCGTAGGCAATCGGGCGGGCGCTGGCGCGGCGGTAGTGCTGCTCGGCCGGGCTTTGCCCAACCGGCGGCTGTGCTGCCTCGCTGCGCCAGCGGCGCAGCACCAGTCGCGAAAGCAGCCGGCCCAGCGGGCGCGGCATCGAGAGCGCGGGGAAGCGAAAGATTGCCAGCCCATCAGTGTGCTCGGATGCTGGCAGATCGGGGCCTTCCCAGCGCAGCGACAGCCATGAGGACGAGCGAAAGCTGCGCGCGCGGGTGGTAAGAACATCAACCTGTACGCCAAGCGCCGCCAGCTGCCGCGAAAGCTGGTAGGCATAGTATTCCGAACCATTGGTCAGCTCGCGGCCAAACAGCGGGAAGACATGGAGGGCGCGCAAGCGCTGCCCTGGCGGTGGAGTCGTCAGCATACGGCGATATTCGCCACAAGCAGCCTAGCACAGCTTGGTAACGTAGTAGCAGAAGCCAACCCAATCGTCGCCAGCCGCGCTGTTCTCGCGCGACCCGATCACCCGGCCGTTGTGCGCCTCGACCAAGCTATAGATATCGGCTTGGGGAATGCCGTGCATCTCCATATGCGGAATAATGCCCTCGTCGTTGGCTTGTGCCGGCCGCGCGCGCCGAAACAGGCGATCGTAGATCGAAAACTGCTCGCGCACCTGTACAGGGATCCGCAGCGTTGGCGAGCCTTTATTGCCAAACCAGGCGATCAGCTCCTGCACCAGATCGAGCTCAAGAATATAGCTACCGGCCTGCGGCGGCGTGTTGATCGTGAGCGGAACGCTCACAGAACCTCCTGGTGGCACATCTTGCTCAATCAGCGTGCGCCCATCATCGAGCGACACGACATTGCCATGCCGATCGAGCCAGTGGTTGGCCAGCTTCAGCGCATGCACCGCCTGCGCCATCCGCTGCGATGGCCAGTGCTCCGGGCTATTATTTTTCACCACTGCCGTCAGCACCAGTGTTTGGTTTGGCTGGGTTACAATCGTGCTGCGATCAATCGATATCTGCGCCAAAAACGCATCTGCGGGCAAACTGCTTGCCGCCGCAACGTCAGTAGCGCTGGCCATCACCTTCGGGTGGCTGGGGATCTGAAAGATCAACAGCCCGCCTGGCTCGAGAATGCGCATAAACTCTTTGATATAGTTCCGGCTGTATTCGGGGCTGATATGCTGCAACACAATATTTGAGTAGATGAAATCAAAACTCCCCGTCTCAAATATAGCCAGGTCATCGCGATCGTTCAGAAAATACTGGCATTTTGCACCATGGCGATTATATTTTCGCGCCAGATCGATCATTGTCTCGGCAATATCGACGCCGCAGCACTGGTCGAAATAACCGCACAGCGCCTGGGTCAGGCGGCCAACGCCACAGCCGAAATCCAGCGCGCGCTTGGTAGGCCGGGCAATCCCCTGTTGATCAACCGAGGCCATAACCTGGGCAATTTCGTCTTCGCCGGTTTTAAAAAACTCGGCCAGCTCCCAGCGCCGGTTGCGCTTTTGCGGTGAGCTTAAAATCGCCCACAGCGGGTCGCGCTTGCCAAATTCATTCCAGTGTTTCTGTAGCTCTTTCAGATCCATAACAACCCTTCTACCCGCACACACGGAATACCAATCGGCCAACCAGGCTCATCCACGCGTCTGGTGGCATAGTACGGCTACGGTGCAGTCGCTTTCTTTGGCCGCTCTCGCAGCTGAAACGCATGCCAATGCTCCAGCATCGCGCGGGCCGCAAGCTGAAATGGCCGTTCGATATAGCGCCAGGAGGCATAGCTGATCGCCGTGACACCGCTAAACGCCACCACCAGCGCCGCGCTGAAACCAATGTATGGGTACATAATAGTTAGTAGTAAGCTGCCAGTATGCCCATGATTGAGGTACATCGAATAGCTGATCTTGGAGTAAAATTTAAGAATCCTCGGTATGACTATTCGATCGTTCAAGAGCAGTGCAATGACGAATAGCAAGTATGCATACATCGTCGATATTGCATACGAGTTAGTTACCGGGTAGAAATTAACGTGAATATGCCGAAGGCCATAGACAAACAAACCATAATTCAATAACAGTAAAGCGCCAAACTCAAGCTGTGTTATGCGGCCCGACCAGCGAAAGAATGTTGCCTGGCCTATCAGTAGCAGTGGAATATATGCGCTTGAGGCTGCAAAGAGAAAAAAGTTATCGCCAAGCGCGCGGCTGAGCCGAATAATGACTAGAACGATGATCGAGCACGCCAGGCTCACCACGCGCGGTTGGCTTTTCAGCCATGGCAGCAGTATAAAGCTGATCGCATAGAATATTTCTTCGATCACGAGCGACCAAGCAACACCATTTACTACGTTTTGCGGCAAGAAAAAGTAATTCCACAGCGTCATAGAAAAGAGTATCTGCCGCCAGTTGAGCTGCCTGATGTCGGCAAAGCTATTGCTCTGCGTCGCCCAAGTATAGATATATGATGTAGCGACAATCAAAAAAATCGAAGCTATCAAAGGTGGGTATATACGCAGTACTCGCTTGACGATAAATGCAGTTCGTTGTTCGCGCTGAGCTACATATGTGATAATGAAGCCACTGACAAAGAAAAAAATTGCGACCCCAAAATAGCCGAAGTCTTGAATAATACCAAGTGGCTTGGTTATATACTCGCGCACAATATACAGCGGCAAAAACTGCACAGCATGAGAGTCGCCCCAAATAGCCACAAGGTGATCCCAAACGACAATCAGGCTCGCGATGCCGCGCAATAGCTCGATAAATACAATATGCGATGGCGTATTGCCATTGGCAGGAGATGTTGTCGTTTCCATATCGCTACATGCCCAGAGTGCTGCCGTGCCGCCTGGTATTGTTGTACAGCTAGGGCTTACGCAGCTGGCGCGCCCGGCCTTCGGCAAGTGTGTGGGTTTCGGCGCTCCGCAGTGGCGCGGCAGGCTGCAATCTCGCTGTCGTGCGATGCGGAACAGCGCAGCCGCGCAGCCCGAACAACATCAGGCACCGCCCATGTACCAAAAAGCCTAGCGATGCGCGAGCTCGTCAGACCACTCCAGCAAGTCTATCACGCCTTGCGCCCTGGGCGGCTGTGATAGGATATGCTGGTAGAAGCGCCATACGCGCTCGGCTACAGCGCTCCAGGTAAACTGCCCGGCACGTGTGTTGATTGCCGCAACCTGCTGGCGCGCGGCTTCAGGGTCGGTCAGCAGGCACCAAGCTACGCGCGCGCCTTCCGCCGGATCCATGCGTTCCAAAAATAGCGGCGCATCGCCCAATACTTCTGCCAGAGCGGTCGCGCGCGATGTCAGCGCTGGCACATTCACTGCGGCGGCCTCAAATGGCACAAAGCCAAAGCCTTCGTAGATCGAGGGGTACAGCACCAGCGCGGCGCGCTCGAGCAGCCAGCGCTTTTCAGCTTCGCTTATGGCCTTGAAATCGCATACGCGTGCCGACAGTTCGGGCTTGCGGCGCAGCTCCGCGAGCTCGTCGTCTTCCGAGCCGCCAAAACGAATAGCGGACCCTACAAACACGACCCGCCCTGGCCACTGATATTGCACAATGAGCTCGTGCAGCAATCGCAGCGCATAGACGCGATTCTTATGCCGGTAGTTGGCGCCAATCACCAGAATAAACGGCTGATCGGCCAGCGCCTCAGCCTGAGCCGGCGGCTGGGCAGCCACGCGGGTGTCGTAGTATTGCTCGACGCCATTATACGCGATCAGGCCGCGATCAGGCGCTATATCGAGCCCCTGGTGCTGCGCATCGGCAAGCACGTCGTGGCTGTTGAAAGCAATCCCATCGGCGATATCAAACAGCAGCTGATTGGTTTTCCGAAGGTGGTGCCAGCTCGCGATATCCGGCGCATAGCTCGGGTTGGCAAACGCAATACAATCGAGCTGCGACACCACGAGACGCCGCGCTGCCTGCTGGAGAAAGTGTAAGTGGCCAATTTCGGCGACCTGAAATGGGCGATGGATCAGGTCGAACTGCGGTTGCTTAAACGCCTCGACATCTGATACACGAAGAACCTGGTCGACGAGCCGATCGACGCCATCCAGCGCACCAAGCGGCACTCCATCCTTGAGAATAAGCGTCAGCTGGTTTGGCCGCTGCAAGGTTGCCGCTATTGCACGGATCAACCCCAGTGTGCCCACGTGTGTACCATTAGGCGTCCCATCGATGCATGTTGCATCGATCGCGATCTTCGCGCCAACAACTGCCTGGCGTACCTGTTCAAGCGCCTGTGCTAGGTGGCTATTGCGGTCGCTGCTCTGGGCAAGCCAATCGGCATACCAGTGGTAGCGTTGGGCCAGCACCTGGCGGGCAAGGTCGCGCTCGGCGCTCGCCTCGGCGCGGCTGTCGGCTGGCGCTGCTATTCGCCTGCCCACGAAAAGATCATCGGCAAGCACGTGGCTGAAACTGATCGCGACGGCTTGCTGGGCAAAATCGGCCAGGCCATCGTCGAGCGCGCTGTATAGCCGATCAAAGCCACCGATCAGGTCAAGCGCGCTTCGCTTCAAATAGACGCAGCTAGCCGATGGGGCTGGGATGATCGGCCGCAATCGGCGGGCGTGCGCCTGAACACGCGCATCGATCTCGGCAAATGATAGGCCACCTGACTGCGCACCCGCCTGGATGCCGCGGAACCACTCGTCGTTTGAGAGTGGCGTAGCCGAAACAACGGTCGATCGCACATACGCGGCCGCGCGCAGCCGTGGCAGCCAGCCAGGCGGCAACTCGACATCCGCGCCGAGCAGCACAATATCGCGCGGCGCACACCAAGCACATACGCAATTTAGCGTATCAATGGCTTCGGCTCCGCCAGGCAGAGCAACGTACAGCGCGCCGTGCTGCTCGATCAGCGTATCGAGCGAGCTCGGCCCTAGGCGCTCACCAATCAGCAGCAGCGGCGTCGCGGGCTCAAGCGTCGCAAGCGCCTGCTCGATCAGCGCGCATGGATTGTGCAGCCACGCGCCCAGCGGGATAGCCACCACCGCTGCGTCGGCGGGGTACGTGGCCAGCCAGCCGCCCACCTGCGCCTGTAGCGTGTGTTCAGCTTGCAGCGCCGTGCCGCCTTCCGAAACCGCCGGCCGGATACGCCGCAGTGCTTGCTCGGCGCTGGCACCTTCGGATTTCACGCCATTTTGCTGGTGCGCCTCGCGCGGCACGAACACCATGTGGTATGGAAGGCTCGCGGCATTACGGGTGCGCGCCTCGGGCGGCAGCGCCGACTGCTCGACCATACGCTCATATAGCGTATGCACACGTTGTTTGCCGATCATACGCTTAAGCACCGTGTGTAGCCCGGCGCGGCGCAGTGGGTTACGCACGGCATAGTACAGCCGGCGCTGCAGCGTCGGCCGCCCACGCAGCGGCGCTTCGATAATCACTGGCCGCGAGCGCTGGCGCGCCACCGAGGCATATAAGGCGTCGACCAGGCGCGGGCCTAGCAGGCGTTTGATCGGGCCGTTGAGCCCCAGCCTGCGTAGTGGCGCGCGAACAGCCCGATACAGTAGCCGGCTTTGGGCGGGCGGTTGGCCACGCTCAACGCTCACAGGCACCTCGGCCGCCGCTGGCTCAGCAGCCGGCGGTCGGGTATCGACCGCGCTGAGGCTGGTGCGCACCTGATCGACAAACAGATCGTCGAACTGATGTTGCGACTGTGCCGATTCGGCAAACCAGCGAGCATAGGCCTCGCGGTGAGTTTCGAGCACGTCGGGGAAGGCCTGCTGCAGATCCCAGCGCTGCCGGTACACCTCAATTGCCAGGTTGCTGATCAGCGCGCCTTGCTTCACGCCGCTGTGCGCCTCGCGGTTCAACCAGTGAAAAAAGCTATCGGCGCTATCTGCCGCAAAAGGACGCGGCCAGCGTGTTTCGCCATTGAGGTTACGCCACAGATGCCGCGCCATATCTGGAATATTCACGCCGTTATCGAAGCGGCCATACGCATATGGCCAGCGCTTGACCAGGTCATGCCCATTCGCCAGCATCCGGTCGCGGTAATCGACAAACAGCGGTTTCAGATCGGGCAAGTCGGCCAGCGAGTATCGATCTTGATGTTTCGAGATCGCCGAGATCTCGTTGAGCGGCAGCCCGCTGAAATGGTAAAAGAACAGCGGCTTGCCATTCACAAGCAGCTCGCCGTCGCGCTGGTGCACAGTGCGATGATTCAAGTTCCAGTAGGCGACATTAAAACCCGGCTCGCGCAAAATTGCCACACGATCAAAAAAGCCAGGGATCAGATCGATCCAGCGCTGATCGACAAACAGCCCGCGCGCGATATCGACCACACAATCTTTTAGCAGGCGGCGTTGCCACCAGCGCAGCAAACGCTCAAGATCCGGCCCCTGCGCAAGGCCGATAAACCCAAGATTGTACACGCCAGCACGCAGGATGTAGGGTTCGTCGGGCAGGTGGCTATCTTCGATCGGCGCAAGCAAATGCGGCGTCAGCACGACACTATTATGCTCAAGCAGGTCAAAAATCGGTGTGATTGGCCGATAAAAATAGATATCCGGATCAAAGTAGCACAATGAACGCAGCTGATATTTGCTGAATAAATACTCGAGCAGAAAAGGCTTTACGGCAGTATTAAATTCAACAACCGTATAGCGGAATGCCATTTGATCAAAATCTGGAATCTGGAGGTCGTGAGCTTCAAGCGTGATAAACTGCTCTTGAGACGGATCAAAGAAGCCATCGCGCCGGTCGGCAAGTAGCACAAACACTTGCCCATCGGGGTGGTGTTTCAAGAACGACTCGGTCAGGCAGCGCGCCTGAGCCAGGTAGTTCTTAGCGACGATCGTACAAATCGTGGGTCTATCCATATCAACCTTCTTAGGGCTTACGCAGCTAGCGTGCTCAGCCTTCGGCAGAGCGGTACTACAGGTGTATTGTGTGCGGTTTTGCCGCGCTCGGCGCGGCAAAACCGCACACCGAGCCGCCGCAGGCGAAAACGCGTAGCTTGAGGAAGCCGAATCACGCAAGTGCGTAAATCTTACTTCTCAGTTAGTGATACGAGCTGCCATTTTTAGTTTGCTGGCGTCCTGGAAGCCGTTTATGCACCTCGGCCAGCTCAGCCTCACGCGCTTCAAGCACCTGCTTAAGCGAGGCAACATATGCATGCGCGTTGGCAATTTCGCTCTCACGTGCTTCAAGCACCTGCTTGAGCGAAGCGGCATACTCTTGCGAAGCCGCTATGTCGCGCTGAAGACGCTCGATGGTCTGATACAGCTGGCTACGATCGGCGTCGATCGCCTGGGCATACTGTGCTGTGTCTTCGATTGTATGCCGCGTAGCCTCGACATACTCACGATGTGCTTGGTCGAGCAGGGTCGTCTGGCCGTACAACTCAAAGGCGATCGACGCAAACGCAAGTAACAACTCGCGGCTTGCCGCAGTGTCCAGCGCCGCCAGCGCGCGGCCCAGCACCAGCGCACGATCGCCTTCGGCTGGCTCATCGAGCATATGCCAGGCGACCGCTCGCTTCTGTTGGATGATCAGCCAGGCCCATCGCACAAACATTTCGTGCTTGGTCTGACGAATCATCGCGTCGTAGCGCCCTTCAAAATAATCGTTCACAAAATCGAGCATTGCGCTCGTATTCTGCACAATTGCTGTCTGCGATATCGACGACCACGCGCCAGCGGCGTGAATGCGATACGTGCCCATGATCTCGTCGATATAGCCGATCTGGCCGTGCTGCGCATGCATCAGATGCAGCGCCCAATCGCCAATCTTCAGGTCGTAGAAAGCCGCCGGAAATGCCGGAATGAGATTGTTGCGCACCACCACCGAGCAGGTAGCCATCGGGTTCGCTTTTAGCAGCATATCGATCGTCGAGACCCGCGGAAATTCACCAACTGGAAACAGGTGGCGTACTTCGGGAAATTGCTCGTACACAACCTCGGCCCGATGAAAGCACAACACGCACTCGCGATGCGCGTCGAGGAAATCGGCCTGGCGCTGCAGCTTCAGCGGCGAAGTCCAGAAATCATCGCCTTCGAGCAGCGCGATATATTCGCCCCGGCAGTCCTGAAATGTCTGAACTAGATTGCGCTGCATTCCTATATTATGTTCATTGAGCCGCAGACGGATGGTATCGGGAAATTCGCGCTGCAATCGCACCAATATCTCGCGCGTACGATCAGTCGAGCAATCTTCGCCGATCACAAGCTCGTAGCTGAAGTCGGCCACCTGGGCCATCACGCTCCGAACAGCTTGTTCGATGAACTGCTCGTGATTATAGGTAATCATACAAACGCTGAGTTTCACGTCAGTTCCTTCTGGCGAATTTCGTGGCTGTGGCTGATTGCGAAGCGAATGATCTGGCAGATGCCGTCGATATCGTCGTCGCTCACGGCAGTTCCGTTAGGCAGCTGCATTGTGCGCAGGCTGAGCGCCTCGGTGACGGGCAATTGCCGGCCGGCGTGCGGGAAATACGTGCGATATGGCTCCATGCGATGGCAGCCGGGGTAGAAATAGCGCCGGGCCAGAACCTGCTCGGCCCAGAGGATCCTGGTAAGCTGATCGCGCGTCAGGCCGGTGACCTCGCTGTCGATCTCGAGCACAATATACTGATAGTTGTGGCGCTCGGCTTCGTCGTATGTCACAAAGCGTACGCCTGCGATATCGCCGAGCTGCTCTTGGTAGCGGTGGTAGTTGTGGCGGTTTGTGGCAATGAAATCGTCGAGGCTTTCGAGGCTCGTAAGCCCCATGGCCGCCGCGATCTCGCTCATTTTGCCGTTCGTACCGATATACTCAACTTGATCGTAGTTGACAAAGCCAAAGTTTTTCATCAATCGAATGATGTGCGCTAGCTGATCATCATTCGTCACTACCGCGCCGCCCTCGAATGTGTTGAGGAATTTGGTAGCGTGGAAGCTAAACACTTCAGCATCGCCAAAATTGCCAATCATGCGCCCGCCCCACGAGCACGCGAAGGCATGCGCGGCATCATAGAGCAGCCGTAGCTTATGGCGGCGAGCTATCTCTTCCAGCGCCAGCAGGTCGCAGGTGTTGCCCCACACGTGTACGCCTACTATGCCGGTCGTACGCGGCGTTATCAAGGCCTCAACCCGAGCCGGGTCAATATTGTGCGTATGTGCGTCCACATCGCAAAACACTGGTGTGATCTGCTGCCACTGCAGCGCATGCGCGGTCGCAATAAAAGTATACGACGGCACGATCACTTCGCCATGCAGGCCCAACGCTCGAATGGCAATTTCAAGCGCGACGGTAGCATTGCACATCGCGATGCAGTGCCTGACGCCAAGCAACGTGGCGATACGCTGCTCAAATTCCTGCACATACCGGCCGTTATTCGAAAGCCAGCGTCGGTCGAGCATATCGTTGAACCGGGCGAGCAACTGCTCGCGGTTACCGATATTTGGCCGTCCGACGTGTAGCGGCTCGTCGAACGCGGGCCTGCCGCCAAACAGCGCAAGTTGCTCAACTGCCTGCTTCATGTGTATTCCCATCAGCTGTTGCGCCCCCGCCTTGCGGCGATACGGCCGCAGACTGGTGCTCGCTCTGGTACGCGGCGTAGTTCTGCAGGATGCCCTCGCGATCACGATCGCGGACTCGCCGGTTCCCAATGTACACGCCCCACGGCGCGAGATCGCGCGTCACCACCGACCCTGCGCCAACCGCTGCTCCTTCGCCAATACGGACATTTGGCAGAATTACCGCGTTGGCGCCGACGATTGCAAACCGGTCGATCTGCACTGCGCCGCGCGCCACGTGGCGATACGGCTCAGGCACGGTTGAGTTGCCGAAGCCCCAGCCGGTGTAGTCGTCGGAGCCAGTGAAGACGCGCACGCCGGAAGAAAGCGTCGTAAAATCGGCCATATCCAGCGTGCCGCCGCCACTAATCGATGTAAAAGAGGCAATATGGATATGGCTGCCAAATCGCATACGGTTCGTGGCATAGATGAACACGAAGTCGTCAATAATAATGTCGGTGCCAAACTCGATCAGATCCAGCCCAACAATTTTGGTATACTCAAACGTGCGCACACCAGGGATAGAATATCTATCCATAGCAACTCACTTGCTTGCTTCCACGATCAGGCGCGAATCCTTACGGGTTTCACGGGCGCGCAGCGGCGCGTATGGGCTCCGATTCAGGCGCGCGCGCTTGATCCGGGTGAAGCCTGCCTCGCGCAGCCGCCGCGACAGCTCTTCGGCATCGTAGACGTGTTTATGCTGCCATTCGCGCATCACCAGGTTAACCATCTCGGCCGGGGTCTTCAGCCAGGCATAGCCGTAGCGCTCGATCCAATCCTGGTGCCGCCAGCCAAAAAAATAGCGAAACAGCACATACCGCAGATCAACCGTGGCGATCCGTACAACACCTGCCGGCTTCAATACACGATAGCACTCGCGTAATGTAAACAGGCCCTCATCGATCGTCAGATGCTCGATAAAATGCTCGCTGTAGATATAGTCGACGCTGCCGTCGCCGAATGGCAGCGGCTGGCGCATATCGTGGAGCAGATCGGCCTTTGGCGAATCCAGGTCGATATTCACCCAGCCTTCCAGGTGAACATCGCCACAGCCAATATGCAACATCAGCATAGCTACTCGGCCTCGTAACGTACAACCTGCACCTGGTTGGCCCAGTGTACCCCGCCGTAGAGATACGATATCTGGCGTGGCGCCACCGAGAACTGTAGCGCCAGCGGCACAAAATCACAAAAGTCGACGAGCGAGCCCGACAGGTTGATAGGCACCGAGAGCACCACGGCGACATTATAGTTGCCATGGCGCAGTGCCATGCGAAACGTCCAATCGACCACGAAGCGGCTGCCTTTGGCCGATACTGGGATGTCAATATTCTCTATGATGCTGTCGGAGTATACGATATCGACGCCATTGCTATCGCGGATGTGGTAGCCGCATGCCAACGCGCCATCGAGCTCGCCGGTTACCTCTACCGCCATCCGCAGCGTGACCAACTGGTCGAACTCGACGTATTGAATATCTTCGCCCGCCTGGTTCAGCATTCGGACATTCACGAAATTGGCTTTGCCGTTGCGGATGCGCTGGAACTCCGCGCGCTTCAGGAACTCGGCGTTGCGTGTAAAATCTTCTGGCAGGTTCGCAGGCAGCGCCGGCGCCCCCGATAGCCCAGCAGCGCCCGGCGCGACCTGCTGCTCGCTCTTGACTTTCAGAGCGAAATAGTGCTCGATCACCTCGCCTGCATCGCCCTGATCGCGCACCTCTCCATGGTCGAGCAGTATTGCCCGGCGGCACAGGCTTTTCACCGAGCCTGCATCGTGGCTGACAAACAGAACAGTGACGCCATCGTCGATCAGCTGGCGCATACGCGCCATACACTTGGCCTGGAAGAACATATCGCCGACGGCAAGCGCCTCGTCGACGATCAACACTTCTTTTGGCAGCAGCGCCTGAACGGCAAACGCCAGGCGCACCACCATGCCACTGGAATACAGCTTGACTGGCTGATCGAGAAAATCGCCGATATCGGCAAAGGCCGCAATATCATCGAAACGCTGGTCGACTTCAGCGCGGTGAAAGCCTAGAATCGCGCCGTTCAGGTGCACGTTTTCGCGCCCTGTGAACTCGGGGTTGAAACCACTACCAAGCTCAAGCAGCGCAGCAACCCTGCCTTGAACCTGCACCTCCCCTTCGGTTGGCGCCAGCGTGCCGGCAATAATCTGGAGCAGGGTACTTTTGCCGCTGCCATTGCGCCCGACAATCCCAAGCGTCTCGCCGCGCGCTACTTCAAACGACACGTGCCGCAATGCCCAGAACTCGTGCCCATACTGGCGCCGACCGCGCCAGAGCATTTGCTTAAGGCGATCCTGCGGGCGATCGTAGATGCGGTACATCTTGCCAGCATTGCGTACGCTGATCGCAACCTGTGGTGCTGTTAGCGGCGGCGCAGCCGCTGGGGGTTGCTCGAGTGTCTGTGCCCGATCAACTAACATGATCGACCATATATCGTGGTGAGCGTACTGCTTTGGCGTATAGGCAGGACTGGTGCTGCCAGAGGAATTTATGGCCAGTATGTGTAACTATCAACATTTCCGCAGGCATCTCTCGCGCGGAGGTTTGGCGGGCAGAGCGCACCATTGCCACCTTCTTAGCTAACTGTGGCTACGGCGGTAACTACAACCGAGCAAACCAGCGGTTTTCAGGGGCGATTACGATGCACCCAAACCCCTAAGAGCCTGTTTGAAAAGGGGTGCGCGAGGGGCTATGCCCCTCGCACTTCCCTTCTGGCGGGTGGCGGCCACCCGCCAGAAAAAGTGGAAACTTGGAGGGACTTTGTCCCTTCAAACCACCCTTTTCAAACAGCTTCTAATACATCGGCCACGTGCCTATGAGGTACTATCGTAGGCACAATCATAGCATTTTTTTGCCCTAACCATAGTGGTTAAGCGCACTGCCCTGCGATTCTTGGGAGCTCCTATATATCAGCTTTGTAGCCGCTTCCGGCGGCGCATTATAGCACGCGCAATAGGCCCGGGCAAATAGTTATACGCTGTTCGCTTGATCACGTATAGATCACGTATAGATTGTGTTGCACGACGCGGCGATGCCACGTCGTGCAACACAATACGAAATTTGGGGACGGCTTCGCCGCCCCCAAACCCCCACCAACGTGTAAGTAATCAAAGGAATCGGCTGGATTTAATGCCAGCAGCAGCCTGCGCGGGCAGGCTGCTGCTGGGATGCGTACTATTGGCCTTTAGGGGTGCAGGTGTGCGGGCGCCGAGGCCTACCTGCGGCTACGACGAGTAGCAGGATGAACCGTAGGTATAGCCATAGTAGGTGTTGTAGTAGCCGTAGTAGCCGTACACATACGCGTTGTACGCGTAGCTATTGCCCTTGTTCTGGTAATCGGTCAGCGCGTAGTTCCAGCCATAGTAGTCGTATACCGAGGCGTTGTACTCGTAGTTGTAGCCGTAGTACACGTTGCTGTCCAGGTCGTAGTTGAGCGTGTTCACATTGAAAAAGCCCGCGCTGGTCGTTACGTGCCCCGAGTTTGCGTACGACTGGCCATAGTACAGGTAGTAGTAGGCGTTGTAGGCGTTGCTCGTGCCGGTGCCATAGACATAATCGTAGTAGGCGTAATAGTAGCCGGCATATGCGTTGTAGCGCCCATAGGCCGAAAACTGCGCGGCGTTGTAGCAGTACGAGCTGCTGTACTGCAGCGTAGCGTCGCGCTGGATGGCCTCGGGGTTGGCGTTCGCGGGCTTCTCTGCCTGCGCCGGGCGGGTAGCCGACTGGTGCAGCTTCAGCTGGTCGGGCGTCAGCACGGCGGTGATATCCTGCTCGATCGTGCCGAGCAGCGCCTTGAGCTGGGTGTTGGCGCGCTGCGCCGCCTGGAAGCTCGCCTGCTGCTGATCGAGCGCGGCCTGTGCGACGCTCGGGTCGGGCACGAAGCCGTCGGCCGGGGGCGCGATATCGCCGTTGAGCTGGTTGCCGGCGGCCGCGTCCTGCTCGGCCAAGCGCTGGGCCGGGGCCGGCTTCACCGCCTGCGAGATCGCGGGCAGCTGGCTCGCCAGCGCGGCAGCGTCGGCCGAATAGCGCCGCAGAATCGCGCGCGTGTCTTTGAGCTGCTGGGCGCTGAGGCTGGCGCGCAGCGCCTTGGCATCGCGGATGGCGTCCGGCTCGCCCGACGGGGCCACCAGCCAGGGTTTCGGCGCCGCCTGCGGGTGGGCTTTGGGCGCCTGGGCGCTGAGCATCGCTGCCGGCACGATCAGGGCGGTCGCAATCGCCCCCAGCACGGCCGCGCGGCGCAGTTTGCTGAGTACTGACATGGTCTCACTCCTTTTCGCTAACCCTACTATGTATGCTCGTCGGCGGCTTGCGTAGTGGCAAGCCAGCCCTTGTAGCCTTGGGCTCGCTGGACTTCTGCTAGCGATTATTCGGCTGTTTTTTCGTGTTGTACTTACTGAACGGCGCACATACCCTTTTTTGAACCACATAATCGTTGAATTTAGGGCCAATTTTGGCCAACCTCCGCGCGAAACAATAAATGCCCGCGTTTGCCATGGCATGCCACAGCATGAACGCGAGCAATAGCGGAGCGAAGCCTTGATTATGAAAACAAGCTAGATGACATCGGCAAACGCTTTTTTCGTTTTCATAAACCAGGTGTAGCCCAACAGCATCACCGAACCTGTAGCCACGAGCCATAGCCCTAGCCCGGCCCAGCTTGGCACCCAGCCCCACAAGACTACCCGGCGCATATTTTCGACTACTGAAGTGAGTGGGTTGAGCCGAATAACCGTCTGGAAAGGCGCCGGGATTGCCTCAAGCGGGTAGAAAATCGGCGTCACAAAAAATAGCACCTGCACCACCAGCGCAACAACATAGCTAATATCGCGCACAAACAAGCCCAGGCTCGAAAGAAACCAGCTGAGGCCCAAACACAAAAAGAGCAGCGGTAGCACCACCACCGGTATGAGCAGGAGTGTCCAGGGCGGTATGCCATTGATAATCACGCTGGCGACAAGCAGTATCAGCAGGCTTATAAGCCCGTGAAACAGCGCTGCCCCCAAGCTGCTGACGGCCAGAATCTCGAGCGGAAAGACGACTTTTTTCACATAATTCGGCACGCCGACAATCATCGTGGGCGAGCGCGTCACACATTCGCTAAATACATTAAAAGTTATCAGGCCGCAGAACAGCGTAATCGCAAACTCGCCAAGGTTGTCGGTTTTAGCATTCGGCCAGCGCGATTTGAAAACAATGCCGAAAACAAATGTATAGATCAAGAGAAGCACCAGCGGGTTCACAAACGACCATAGAATGCCAAGAAATGACCCTTTGTAGCGGCCTTCGATCTCGCGGCGGGTAAACTGGCGGATGAGGTCGCGGTGCCGCCAGAGCGCGCGCACCATATGCAGCGGGTTGAGATACTGGCGCACGCCCGGCGATTGGGCGGTAATAGTGGTTTGCGAAATGCTCGGGCCGATCATAGCTATTCCTTGCCAGCAACTGCCGGGTTTTGTTACCAAATGCACAATCGGCGCGCATTATAGCACGAGTACCAGGCCTCTTCGTTTTATGTACACCAGAAACTTGGTGGGGGTTTGGGGGCGGCAAAGCCGCCCC
>CALLYN010000360.1 GCA_937858455.1 uncultured Kouleothrix sp. | reverse complement strand
CGCGTCACCACCACCAGCGCCGGGCCGTAGGCGCGCAGCGCAGCGGCAGCCTCGGGCAGCGGCACACCCGGCATCAGCCAGGCCAGGTCGGCCGAGCTGATCTTCACCAGGTCGGCCTGGCGGAACAGCCGCTCGAGCAGCGCGCGGTAGGCCGCCTCGTCGCGCACCAGCCCCGGCCGCAGGTTCGGGTCGAACGAGAGCAGCGCCTGGCCCTTCAGGCGCCTGGCCGCGTACTCCACCGCCGCTGGCGTGCTGCCGCGCAGCAAGCTGATCGAGCCGAAGTGCAGGATGCGCGTGTCGTCGAACAGCGCCTCGGGCAGATCTTCGGGCTTCACCAGCGTGTCGGCCGCGCCCTCGCCATAGAACGAGTAGGCCGGCTCGCCGTGCTCGTAGGCCACGAACGCCAGCGTAGTGAGCGCGTCGGCGTTCACCAGGAAGCGCGTATCAATGCCCTCGCGCTCGACGTGGTCGCGCATAAAACGGCCAAAGAAATCGGTGGCGATCTTGCCGGCAAAGGCCACCGGCTGGCCCAGCCGCGCCACTCCCATCGCCACATTGTATGGCGACCCGCCCACGTGCATCCGAAAGCCTACCGTCGCGCCATTCTCAACAATTGGCAAGAAGTCGATCAGGATCTCGCCGATGCTGGTGATCACCTCTGACATAGCGCCTCCCCAGGCTGTGCAGGCCGAATCTGCCGCGAATTATAGCAGCTTCGCGCGCCGGCCTTGCTGCGGCTGGCGCTGGCATAGTGCGTGCTTATACGTTGTTCGCTTGATCACCTAGAGATTGTGTTGCACGACGTGGCTTCGCCACGTCGTGCCAAAAGAAATTAGGGGGCGGCTCTGCCGCCCCCAAACCCCCACCAAAGTGTTGGTAATCAAGCGAATTTGGTATTATACCGCCAGCAAGAGCGCGTATGTGCCCTCATGCTGGCCTGCACGCCGCCCGCGCGTGCGGCGCCGCTGGTGGCTGGCGCGGGCCTGTAAACTTAGGGCAACCCTATGAGCGAGACACACGTAGCACCGCAGCCGGGCGCGCCCGAGCAAGCCCACCGGCTGCTGCCGTTCGGCACATTTGGCACCTACCTGCTGCTTGGCGCGCTGTTCTGCCTGCTGGCCACGCTTGGCTTCGGCTGGCTGGCGCGCGGCGTGCTCGCCGACCAGTTCGTGCGCTTCGACGATGGCCTGATTACGCTGCTGCACGGCTACTGGAGCCCGGCGCTGAACCAGCTGATGCTGCTGTTCACCACGCTGGGCGACGTAGCGGTGCTTGCGCCGCTGCTGGTATTTGTTGGCGCGGCGCTGCTGCGTCTGCGGCGCTGGATCGACGCGTTTGGGCTGGCGCTGGCCGGGGGTGGCGCCGGCCTGCTGAACCAGCTGCTCAAGGCGATCTTTCAGCGCGTGCGGCCCGATCTGTTCGATGGGCCGCTGCACCTCACCAGCTACAGCTTCCCCAGCGGCCACTCCATGGGCTCGATCGCCTGCTACGGCATGCTGGCCTATATCGGCATGCAGCTGCTGCACAAGCGCGGCAGCCGCCTGGCGCTTGGGCTGGCGGCCGCGCTGCTGGTGCTGGGCGTCGGCACATCGCGGGTGTATTTTGGCGTGCACTACCCGACCGACGTGATCGGCGGGTTTTTAGCCGGCGCGATCTGGCTGGCGCTGACGATTGTGCTGGTGCAGGCGGCCGAGTGGCATGCCCGCCGCCGCAGCGCCGCCTTGCCGGCAGCCGCGCCCGACCGCTAGCTAGCCGCCGGGTCGACGCGCACAGTATCGCCGATGCCAACGCCCAGTGTTTGCGCCGCGCTGCCGTTGCGCACCGCCAGCTCGAGCCGGTTGTTGCTGCCGATCAGCGCGATCAGCGCGCCAACCGGCGCGTCGGCGAAGGTGCGCCCCAGGCCGGCGATGCGCTGGTCGATGATCCGCACGACCAGCCGCTCGCTCAGGCCGGCCTGCTCGAGGTGCGCCGGGGTGATGTTGGTGATGCAGTTGCCGAAATGATCGACGTGGATGATCCGCCCGGCCAGCCCGCCATTGCGGCTCTGGCTCGGCTGCTCGAGGTCGGCCTCGGTGAGCCCGGCCAGGCGCGGGCCGAGCGCCTGGATCGGCACGCCGCCGGCCAGGTGCGCCACCGTCGGCGCGAACAGGTCGCGGCCATGAAAGGTATTGCTGATATTCGCCAGCCAGAAGCGCGGCTCGGCCAGCTCGTGCACCTGGCACGCACCCGCGCCGAAGCGGTCGAGCGCGTCGCGCCACACATACGTCAGCACGCCGTTGTCGGGCGCCACGAAGATCGCCTCGGGCGTGCCGAGCGCGATCGCGCGGCGCGTGCTGCCAACGCCGGGGTCGACGATCACCAAGTGGATGGTGCCGGGCGGGAAGTAGCTGTAGAAGGTCTGGACGACATACGCGGCCTGGTGGGTATCCTGCGGGCCGATCTCGTGGGTGATGTCGATCAGCCGGGCCTGCGGCGCAATGCTCAGGATCACGCCCTTCATCGAGCCGACGTAGCTGTCGGTCGCGCCGAAGTCGGTCGTCAGCGTGATGATGCCGTTCGGCTGCATGCTCGCCCCCTCGCTAGCGGCAATGAGGGGCAGCGCCCCTCATTGCTCGGCGCCTCATTGCCCGATCTCGGCCTTCAGGCGGCCTAGCTCCACGTCGACATCCGAAAGCTCGCGCTGGACATTCAGCAGCAGCTCGCGCTGCGAGCGGATGAAGCGCGTGTATGGCCCGATCGCCTCGCGAATGCGCGTGAGCATCTGGTCGAGCTCGGCGCCAAACTGCCGGCGCATGGTATCCACAAGCTGGTCGCGCAGGTCGAGCAGCTTGTTGTGGAACTCTTTCTTCACCTGGCGGCGCTTGGCCGGCAGGATGAACAGGCCCACGCCGGCCACCAGCCCGGCCGCCAGCAGCCCGGTGAAATCGAGCGCGGCGGTGTGGAAGATCGCGATCAGCAGCGCGCCGAGGCCCACCGCGCCAGCCTCGGCTAGCGCGGTTGCGGCGATCGCGCCGCGCACATCGTCCATCAGCATCTGGGCTTCGGCCTCGCGGTCGTAGCTGGCCACCACCTGCTGGGCCTTGCGCGCCACCGACTCGATCAGCGCGCCGCGGTTGTAGTCGAACGAGCCGCCGATATCGCCGATCAGGCCGGCGCGGTGCTGCGGCAGCCGCTCGCGGCGCAGGTAGTCCATCACCGACTGCCACAGCCGCAGGTTTTTGTCGATCATCCAGTCGATCAGGCCGTGAACCTTGCCCTCGATCTGCTGCGGCACATCCACCACCACCTGCTTCTCGAAATCCTCGCGCAGCTGCTCGCTGCGCATCAGGCGGAAGATGTTGCCCAGGCGGATGCTTTCGTCGAAGAACTGCATGCCGCGCAGCTCGAACTCGTTCAGCACGTTCTGCACTTCCACCAGGTGGAACTTGAAGTCTTCGCCCAGGTCGGCCTGGAACAGCTCGAGCTGGCGGTCGATATTGTCGAGCGTGCTGAAGTCCTCTTGCAGCGTGGCCAGCCGCGTCTCGGCCGCCGCGAGGTATTTGTCGTTCAGGTGGCTGGCCACGCCCAGCGGCGAGAGCAGCTTGAGGCGCACGCGCTGCTCTTCGTCGAGCGTTTCGAGGATGTAGCGCTCGACCGCCTCGAAGCGGCTGGCCTGCCAGGCTTCGTCGCCGGCACCGGCGCGCGCGCGCTGGGCCAGCCGCGCCGACACCGGGAAGATCTCGGGGGTGAAGCCCAGCAGCCCGCGCGCGTTCTCGCGGATAAACGTCACCACCGTCTCGACCTCGTGGGCCTCGAGCAGGTCGGCTTTGTTCAGCACGATCACGATCTTCTTGCCCCACTCCTGGATGGCCGCCAGAAACGCGCGCTCGCTCTCGGTGAACGGCCGGTCGGCCGAGGTGACGAACAGCACCAGGTCGGATCGCGGGATGAACTCG
Organism: uncultured Kouleothrix sp.; assembly: GCA_937858455.1. Lineage (GTDB taxonomy): Bacteria > Chloroflexota > Chloroflexia > Chloroflexales > Roseiflexaceae > Kouleothrix. The sequence continues at coordinate 1,833 of CALLYN010000360.1, read as the reverse complement.
CGCGTCAGCTCTTCGTGGCGGCGGATGATCGCGTTGGTGCCAGGCGTATCGACGATCGTCAGGCGCTTGAGCACGTCGGCGGGGAAGCTGCGCTCGAGCAGAAACTCTTCGATCGGCCGCTCGGCCGGCTCGGCGCCGTAGCGCAGCAGCGTGATCCGGTCGGTGGTGGGCGTCACGCCCTCGGCCACGATCTTGTCGCCCAGCAGCGCGTTGATAAAGCTCGACTTGCCGGAGTTGAACTCGCCGGCGATCACCAGCAGAAACAGCTCGTCGAGGTGCGCGATGGTGTCGTCGAGCGTGCGGCTGTCGGCGGGGGTCACGTCGGCGCCGAAGCGCGCCAGCGCGTCGCGCAGCGCCGCGAGCGCCCGGCGCTCGTGCTCGAGCAGCGCCTCCTGGCGGTCGGTCAGCATCTTGCGACGGCCCAGCAGGCCCTGTATATTTTTCGAGAGTGATGTCATTGTGCTCCTGTGCCGGCCGGTGTATCGGCGTGGCGCAAACGGAACGGCGGCTGTGGCGCTGCGGCCGGCTCTGCGCTAGTGTATCATCGAAGGCGGCCCGCGCGCAACTGGCATGGCCTGGCAAACGCCTGGAAACAACGCGGCAGCTCGTTTTTCGCCTTCGCAAGATATGGCGGCGCGCCTGGTAGCGTTCGCATAGCAACATTCGTTCCCGTCGGCCGGCGCGCTGCAACATCGCGCCCGCGCCAAGCGTAGATTCATGCGACGATTCGCACTAAAAGCTGGTGCAACGTCGTTCGGCCCCGCCGCTCGCCCGCGCGCCTGGCAGGGGCAGGGAACCCGACGTCGCAGCAGCCTTGTCGCAGCATAGGCGCGGCTTGCCGATTCAGCGGCCATATGCTACGCTACCGCAGGAGAATGCTATGGCGAGCGTGATGCCGCCGCCCGCGAGGAACGCAATGGCCGAGGCTCAGCAGATCCTCTGCCCCAACTGTCATAAGCCGAATCTCCGCAGGGCCAACTTTTGCCAGCACTGCGGCCAGGATATTGTGCTCAACAACCCCGGCCCGCGCTACTACATTACCCGCGTGATCAAAGAGGGCGGCCAGGGTGCGGTGTACGAGACGCTCGGCGACGACGGCAAGGTGTACGCGGTGAAGGAGATGCTCGACCGCTTCACCGACCCGAAGGAAGAGGCCGAGGCGATCGAGCGCTTCAACGAAGAAGCCCAGCTGCTCAAGCGGCTCAACCACCCGCGCATTCCGCGGATCTATGCCAGCTTCAAGGACGAAGAGCGCCAGTACCTCGCGATGGATTTCGTGCGCGGCAAGGATATGGAAGACATCATCCGCGAGCGCGGCGCGCTGCCCGAGGCCGAGGTGCTGGCCTGGGCCGACCAGCTGTGCGATGTGCTGAACTACCTGCACAACCACCGCCCCGAGCCGATTATCTTCCGCGATATGAAGCCCTCGAATGTGATGATCGAGCCCGACGGCGGCGTGAAGCTGATCGACTTCGGCATCGCCAAGGTGTTCCAGCGCGCCCAGCGCGGCACCCAGATCGGCACGCCCGGCTACGCGCCGCCCGAGCAGTACCAGGGGCTGGCCGCGCCTACCTCCGATATCTACGCGCTGGCCGCGACGCTGCACCACATGCTCACCGGCCGCGACCCGCGCGACGAGCCGCCGTTTTCGTTCCCGCCGGTCTACGGCCTGCGCCCGAGCGTCTCGCGCCGCACGTCCGACGCGATCGGCAAGGCGCTGCAGATGAAGCCCGAGGATCGCTACCAGTCGGTGGCCGAGTTCCGCGCGGCGCTGCGGCCACTGCCGGCGCCGCAGCCGCAGGTGCGCCGCGCACCACCCACGCAGGCGCTGCC
>CALLYN010000359.1 GCA_937858455.1 uncultured Kouleothrix sp. | reverse complement strand
ACGCCGGCTGGCCCGGCAGCCCCGGCCTCACAATGCTGTGCGGCGGCGAGGCGCTGCCGCCCAACCTGGCCGCCCGGCTGCACGGCCGTGGCGCGGCGCTGTGGAACATGTACGGCCCAACCGAGACGACGATCTGGTCGACGCTCGCGCGCCTTGACGACGCCACCGCGCCAATCTCGATCGGTCGGCCGATCGCCAACACCCAAGCGTATGTGCTCGACGCGCACATGCAGCCTGTGCCGGTGGGCGCTGCCGGCGAGCTGTACATCGGCGGGCTCGGGCTGGCGCGCGGCTACCGCAACCGCCCCGACCTCACCGCCGAGCGCTTTGTGCCCGATCCATTCGGCGCTACGCCGGGCGCGCGGCTGTACCGCACCGGCGACCGCGCGCGCTTCCGCCGTGATGGCCAGATCGAGTTCCTTGGCCGGCTCGACCACCAGGTGAAGCTGCGTGGCTACCGCATCGAGCTCGGCGAGATCGAGGCCATGCTTGCGCACCACCCCGCCGTGCGCACCAGCGTGGCGCTGATCCGCCACGACCCGCCCGGCGACGCGCGGCTGGTGGCCTACCTCGTCGCTCGCCCCGCGCACGCGCTCGATACCGCCGCGCTGCGCGATTTTCTGCGCGAGCGGCTGCCCGCGCCAATGGTTCCGTCGGCATTTGTTGTGCTTGAAACATTGCCTACTACGCCCAACGGCAAGCTCGATCGGCGGGCGCTGCCCGCGCCCGAGCGCCAGCGCGCCGCCGGCCAGCCCTACACCGCCCCGCAGAGCGCGATCGAGCGCGTGATCGCCGAGGCGTGGCAACAGGCACTTTCTGTTGACATAATCGGCGTCGACGACAACTTTTTCGACATCGGCGGCGACTCGCTGCGCATGGCCCAGCTGCACAGCCGGCTGCGCGAGCAGCTGCAGCGCGAGCTGACGCTGCTTGAGCTATTCGAGTACCCGACGATCCGCTCGCTGGCGGCGCACCTCGGCGGCGCGGCGCGCGAGGCCCCCACCGCACCCGACCAGACCGCCGCGAAGCTGCGCGCGGGCAAAGACCGCCTGCAGCGCCAGCTACAGCAGCGCCGCGCCGCCCAGCAGCTCGCCGAAACGCCGGCGCCGGAGGACGACCATGACTGACGCGCTCACCGGCAGCGAGATCGCAATCATCGGCATGAGCGGCCGCTTCCCCGGCGCGCCCGACCTCGACACGTTCTGGCGCAACCTGTGCGACGGCGTCGAGTCGATCAGCTTTTTCGCCGACGACGACCCGCATGTCGCGCATGTCGCGCCGCGCCTGCTCCACGACCCGCGCTATGTGAAAGCGCGCGGCGTGCTCGACGACGTGGACTTGTTCGACGCGGCGTTTTTCGGCTACACGCCGCAGGAGGCCGCGATCATCGATCCGCAGCAGCGCCTGTTTCTCGAGTGCGCCTGGGCCGCGCTCGAGCACGCCGGCTACGACGGCGCGACCTACCCCGGCGCGATCGGGCTGTACGGCGGCGCGGCGCTGAACTACTACCTGGTGACGAACCTGTACCCCAACCGCGAGGTCATTGGCCTCGGCAACGAGCTGCAGGCCCAGCTCGGCAACGACAAAGACCACCTGACCACGCGCGTGGCCTACAAGCTGAACCTGACCGGGCCGAGCATCACCGTACAGACGGCCTGCTCGACCGCGCTGGTGGCGGTGTGCAGCGCCTGCCAGAGCCTGCTGGCCTACCAGTGCGACATGGCGCTGGCCGGCGGGGTGTCGCTCGGCGCGCCGCAGCAGGCCGGCTACCTGTTCCAGGAGAGCGGCATCGGCTCGCCCGACGGCCACTGCCGGCCGTTCGACGCGGCAGGGCGCGGCACTGTCGGCAGCGACGGCGTGGGCCTGGTGGTGCTGAAGCGCCTGGAAGACGCGCTCGCCGACAACGATACGATCTACGGGGTGATCACCGGCTTTGGTATGAATAATGACGGGATGGCGAAGGCTGGCTATACCGCGCCCAGCGTCACGGGCCAGGCCCAGGCGATCGCCGCAGCCCACGCGCTGGCGGGGGTCGACCCGGCGACGATCAGCTATGTCGAGGCCCACGGCACTGCGACCACGCTGGGCGACCCGATCGAGATCGCCGCGCTGACCCAGGCGTTTCGCGCCGGCACCGACCGCACCGGCTTCTGCGCGATCGGCTCGGTGAAGTCGAACATTGGCCATCTCAACACCGCGGCGGGCATCGCCGGGCTGATCAAGACCGTGCTGGCGCTCACGCACCGCCGCATCCCGCCCAGCCTGCACTTCTCGCAGCCCAACCCGCAGATCGACTTCGCCGCCAGCCCCTTCTATGTCAACGCCAGCCTGGCTGAATGGCCCGAAACCGGCCAGCCGCGCCGCGCGGGGGTCAGCTCGTTCGGCATCGGTGGCACCAACGCGCACGTGGTGCTCGAAGAGGCCCCGCCCGCGCCGCCTGCGGCTCCCGCGCGACCGCCAGGTCATCATCAACGACACTGTGGGCTTCATCCGCGACCTCCCGAAGGACCTCGTCGCCGCCTTCCGGCGGCACCGGGTTGCCCTGTGCCAGCGCCACCGGGGCCGCAGCACCTGCAGCGGCCGCGGCAAAGGCGCTGCGAATGAAGTCGCGCCGACCGTTGCGGGCCTGGGCGAACACCGTCCGGATTCCCTGCTGATCCAGGAAATTCTCGGGGGCCTTGCGCACCTTGGCGACGAGTTCGCGCAGTCGAGTCACCTCGAGCCCGGTACCGATGTCATTGAGCGACGGAGGCGGAAAGTTCTTCAGGTCGTCAGGCAGAAACGGCCCGAAGACGATGCGCCCGAGAATGTCGCCCTCCCATTTGATGGGCAGAATCAGGTACCGCAACCCGGTGAAGCACGGCAGCGTCACCATCGACTGCGCTTTGCCCGAGAGGTCAGGCCCGTCGAGCACCGGCAGCCGCGCGCCATGACTGGGCGCGATGGGGCCATCTTTGACCCGGCCGACCGTGGCCGTGCAGCGCTTGCGGCCCTCGGCAAAGCTGAACACGTAGCCGCAGAAATCGCCGTTGCCGATCTTGATGTCGGCAATCTTGGCGCCCTTCTCGTCGAAGACCTTGATGCCCACTTTGTAGAGTTCGACGAACCCCTTCACGACCTCTGAGAACGACTCAGGGTCGAGAATGTCTGAGAGCATCACCCGGCGCTGCAGCACCGAATCGGCGGTTCTCA
>CALLYN010000358.1 GCA_937858455.1 uncultured Kouleothrix sp. | reverse complement strand
GCCAAGGCGCAACCTCTTCGACCGAATGTTCTTTACCCCAACAGTGAACAGTTACGCCCGGCGCGCAATTTGCGCCTACCGGCGCAGTTCTGCTATAATATCGGGTAGCGTTTCACGGCTTTCACTGCGCCGCCACCACAGGGCGGCGCTTTCTATGGACAGGAGCATAGCCATGCCCACGACGTCGGATCTGCGCACAAATATTATTATTCGCTATAACGGCACGCTGCATCGCGTGGTCGAGTTTCACCACCATGCCCCAGGCAACTGGCGCGCCATGGTGATCATGAAGCTCAAGAACGTGCAGACCGGCAAGGTGATCGAGGATCGCGTTCGCGCCGGCTCGGATATCGAGATTGTGCGCGTCGACAAGCGCTCCATGCAGTTTCTCTACCGCGAAGGCCAGATGTATCACTTCATGGACACCGAGACGTTCGAGCAGCTCGAGATCCCCGAGGACGATATCGGCGAGCCGGCCAGGTTCCTGAAAGAAGCCGAGATGGCCGACGTGCTGTTCTACGACGACAATAAGATCTTGGGCGTCGAGGTGCCATTCTTCGTGACGCTGCAGGTGACTGAGGCGTCCACTGCGGTGCGCGGCGACACCGCCACCAACATCACCAAGCCGGTGACGCTCGAGACCGGCGCGGTGATCCAGGTGCCGGCGTTCGTCAACCAGGGCGACACAGTGCGGGTCGATACGCGCACCGGCGAGTATATCGAGCGCGTGAAGTAGCGCCGCCCCTGGCGCTACACGCGCTCCAGGGCGTATACGCCGGCCGGCTGGCCGAGCAGCATCACTGGGAAGAACTCACGGCGCGCGAGCTTGCTTGCGCGCCGTAGCGATTCTTCCAGGGTGCGCCGGTCGCCGGTGAGCGCCACCAGCCGCGCGCCCGGCCGCAGCACGCGCGCCATCTCGCGCAAAAATGCCGGGTACAGCTGGCGGTTGTCTTCGGTGCTGCCGATCTGCCGGCCAAACGGTAGGTTTACCGCCACGGCACTGGCCGCACCCGCGTCGACAGGCAGCGCCCGCGCGTCCCACTGGCGCAGCTCGATCGGCTTGTAGCGCGGCCCGATGTTCGCGCGCGCCAGCTCCACCGCCTCTTCGCGAATGTCGCCGCCCAGCAGCAGCCGGTAGCGGCCCATGTGCGCCCGCTCGATCAGCAGCGTGCCCGCGCCGCACATTGGCTCGAGAAACAGGTCGTCGTCGTGCGGGCGCGTGAGCCACGCCAGCGCCGCTGCCGCCGAGGGCCGTAGCGAGGCCGGCAGGTGCTCGATCTTGTACTCGCGGTGGCGCATGCGTTCGTCGCTGAGCCGCAGCGCCACGATCGCCTCGCCGGGCAGCAGCGTCAGCCAGAACTCGATGCCGCCATCGTCTACCGCCTGCCAGCGGTGGTCGTCGCGCGCCGCCAGGCCGCGCGCCAGCGCCTGCTGTGCGTCGACGCGCCGGTAGGCCGCGCGCCCGACCTGCCGGGCAATCACCCTGAAGCGCAGCTTGCCTTTGCCGCCGCGCGCGGGGGCGATCTGCCGGGCCTGCGCTAGCGCCGAGGTGATCGCCGTGGCGCGCGCGGCGGAGCCCTCGATCAGCCGCAGCGCCTCGCGCGTGGGCGGCAGGTTTTCCAGCGTAGCCACCACCACAAATAGGTCTTCGAGTGTGCGCAGCGCCAGCAGGTCGCGGGCGTCGCCGGGGTACTCGAATAGCACCATGCCGTTTTTGTCCGCTACGCTGCGGGTGCCGCGCACGCGCGCGCCATCGACGCTGCGCTCGATCTCGTCGATCGCGATTGCCTCGAAGCCGGGCTGGGTATGCGCTAGAAACAGCGGATGTGGGCGTTTCATACTCGTCAGGCCAGTGCTGGCAGGCTTGCGACCTGCGCCGAAAGCTCGTTCAGCGCCGCCTGGTCGACCGGGTCGCTCAGGCGGGTGGTGGCGCGCTGCAGCAGCCCAAGCTGCGTGGCCGCCGGCTTGGGCGGCAGCATCGCCAGCCCGGCGCGCAGCAGCGCCACGTAGGCGGCCACCATGTCGGATGCGCCAGCTGGCGCGCTGCCACAGGCGGCTAGGTCGCCATCGAGGCGGCCGCGCGCTACACTCCAATCGATCACGTCGGGCATGGTGGCAGCGAGCTGGAGCAGCTGCGCCAGGCGCTCGGCGGCGGCGCGGCGGGCTTCAGGTACGCCACCGGCCGGGGCGGGCGCAGCTGGCCCGGCTCGGCCGATGATCGCCGGCAGTGCGGCCCGCAGCATGTCGTCGATCTCGCGCGCGTAGGTCATCCAGGCGCCGATCTGCATCCGAAAGGGGTCGGGAACGTCGCGCTTGCGCCCGGCCAGCTCGCCCAGCGTGGCCACGCGCGCGGCCGCGCCTGGCGGCGCGGGGGCCGCGGGGACGCCCCCGCCGGCCACGCTCTGCAGCAGCTGGCCCGTCGCGCTGATGGTGCCGCCGGCGGTGGCGCTGGTTTCGCGGATCTTCTGCTGGCGCTGCTGCTGCTGCACACGAATGAGATCGATCTGATCCTGAGCCGCCGCGCGCTGCTCGGCGCTGAACTGGCCGCCGTTCACCACGCGCGCCAGGCCCGCGAGCTGCCGCGCCTCCTTGCGCGCCTCCTGCCGGTCGCGGATCTGCAGCTCAAGCAGCCCGAGCGCCGCATCGCGCTGCTTATTCAGCGCGTCGTAGATCGACTCCTGCGTGCGCAGCTGCTTGGTCAGCTCGCCGCCGTACGTTTTGGCGGCGCTGTTCCGCTCCTGCTCGATCTGCGCCTGGAGCCGCAGCCGCTCGACGGGATCGACAGTGCGCGCCAGCTCGCGCTGCAGCAGCGCCACGCGCTGGGCGGCGGTGCGCGCGCGCGCCAGGTCTAGCCCGAGCTGCGCATCCGCCAGGCGGTGCGCGGCATCAAGGCCATGTTCAAGGCCGATGGGCTGGTCAAGCCCATCGCAGCCTGAGGCTCAGGCGCTCCAGATGCGCGGCGGGTGGGGCGACAGGGGGCGTTCCTCTTTCACCAGGGGGATGCCACGGGCCTGATGACGTTCGACGAGCAGATCCGGGATTATCTCCCCGCGCGGTCGCGTCGGAGCCATTTGCGACAGCTGATGCCGGCGCTGGAGAAACCGGCCGGCGGGGCCTCGACCGACCTCTCGGGCCCGCTGCAGCGGATCTCGGAGCTTGTGCGACGGCGCGGGCTCATGGTGCTGGTGTCGG
>CALLYN010000357.1 GCA_937858455.1 uncultured Kouleothrix sp. | reverse complement strand
GGGTGGCGGCCACGAATGTGGCCGCCACCCGCCAGAAAAAGTGGATACTTGGAGGGACTTCGTCGCTCCAAACCACCCTTTTCACACAGCTTCTTAGGCCCATTGAGAGACACTGTGATGTTCGATCGAATTCGCACGATCTTTATAAAAGAGATTACCGACCACCTGCGCGACCGGCGCACGCTCGGCACCGCGCTGTTCTACCCGCTGCTCGGCCCGCTGATCCTGGTGCTGATGTTCTCGGTGATCGGGCGGGTGGCCGCCGACCAGAGCGAGAAGCGGCTGGAGCTGCCGGTGGCCGGCGCCGAAAACGCGCCGGCGCTGGTTGAATTTCTGCGCCAGCAGAATGTGCAGATCGCGCCAGCGCCGGCCGACCCGCAGGCGGCGGTGCGCGCGGGCGATGCCGACGTGGTGCTGGTGATCCCGCCCGAGTATCGCCGCGCCTTTGTGGCCGGCGAGCCGGCCGCCGTGCAGCTGGTGATCGACGAGTCGCGCCAGTCGGCCGGCGTGACCGTCGGCCGGGCGCGCGACCTGCTGCGCAGCTACAGCGGCCAGATCGGCGCGCTGCGGCTGCTGGCGCGCGGCGTAAGCCCGGCCGCAGCGCAGGCGCTGGCGGTGGAAGACGTGGACGTGGCGACGGCGCAGAGCCGCGCGGCCAGCCTGCTGAACCTGCTGCCGTACTTTATTATCTTCTCGGTGTTCTCGGGCGGCGCGGGCCTGGCGGTCGACAGCACCGCCGGCGAGCGCGAGCGCGGCTCGCTCGAGCCGCTGCTGATCAACCCGGTGCCGCGCCACGAGTTCGTGCTGGCCAAGCTACTGGCGGTGCTGGCCGTCGGCGCGGTGGTGTTGATCGAGACGCTGATCGCCTTTGCGCTGGTGGTGAATCTGGTGCCGCTGGGCGCGGCGCTGGGCGTGCAGCTGAGCTTCAGCCTGGCCTCCAGCGCGCTGATCGGGCTGCTGGCGCTGCCAATGCTGCTGCTGGGCGGCGCGCTGCAGATGGTGGTGGCGTCGTATAGCCGCGGCCCGAAAGAGGCCAGCACCTACCTGCAGCTCATCCCGCTGATCCCGGCTATGCCCGGCCTGCTGCTGGCGTTTATGCCGGTGAAGAGCGCGCTGTGGAATATGCTGATCCCGACCTTCGGCCAGCAGCTGCTGATCAACCAGGCGATGCGCGGCGAGGCGCTGCGCCCGGCCGACGCGGCGATCTCGGCGGCGGTGACGCTGGCGCTGGCGGCGGCGCTGCTGGCGCTGGCGGTGGGCCTGTACCGGCGCGAGGCGATCGTGGTGGGGAAAGGGTAGAATCATACAACCGGCAGCGGGGCACGATCGGCCCTGGCATTGCGATTGGCGTGAGTATGGCAACGATTTTAATTGTGGAAGACGAGCACGAGCTGGCTGCGCTGCTGCGGCGCCAGCTCGAGGCCGAGGGCCACCAGGTGCTGGTGGCGCACGATGGCCCGTCCGGGTTGATGCTGGCGGCTCAGGGCCAGCCCGACCTGATCATCCTTGACTGGATGCTGCCGGGGCTCGACGGCCTGGCGGTGTGCCGGCGGCTGCGCGAGCGCTCGATCGTGCCGATCCTGATGCTCACCGCGCGCTCGGAAGAGGCCGACCGCGTGCTGGGGCTCGAGGTCGGCGCCGACGACTACCTGGTCAAGCCGTTCAGCCTGCGCGAGCTAATGGCGCGGGTGCGCGCGATCCTGCGCCGTGCCGAGCTGCTGCGTCGCGCCGAGCGCGGCGCCGAGGGGCCGATCGCGCTGGGCGGCCTGCAGATCGACCCGCTGGCGCGGCGCGTGCAGGTGGCCGGCGAGCCGGTCGACCTGACCGTGAAAGAGTATGACCTGCTGCTCATACTGGCGCGCCATCCCGGCCGCAGCTTCAGCCGGGCCTACCTGCTCGACCAAGTGTGGGGCGAAGACTACGACGGCGGCGACCGCACCGTCGACACGCATATTGTGCGCCTGCGCCGCAAGCTCGGCGATATGGGCGAGCGCATCAGCACGGTGTGGGGCGTAGGCTACCGCCTGGAGTGAAGAATGGCACAGCCCTGGTTGTTTGGCGGCGCTCGCGCCGCGCTGCGGGCGCAGCTGGCCCGGCGCAGCGGCTACTGGCGCGCGCTGCTCGAGATGCTGGCGCTGAGCAGCGCCGCCTCGCTGCTGACCTACCCGCTCGCGCTGGTGGCCGGATCGCCCTGGACGGAGATCGTGGCGCTGCCGCTGGTGCTGCTGCAGGCGGGCGGCGCCTGGCGCCTGGCGCCGGGCCACGGCACGATCTGGCGCCGCGGCCTGCGCGCGCTGAGCTGGAGTGTGCTGTTTGGGCTGCTGGCCGGGCTGGTGAGCTGGCTGTGCCTGCGCTTTGTGCAGCACCCGGCGCTGCTGTACGGCCGGCGCTTCGACGACCTCAACACCGCGCTTGGCCCCTACCTTGCGAACTACCAGCTGCTGACGCTGGGGCTGTTCGCGCCTGTGCGCCTGCTGCTGGTGCTGTGGGCCGCCGGGCGCAGCCGGCTGCGCTGGCAGCTGGCGTTCTCGTACCTGCTGGTGGGCGTGCTGACGACGCTGCTGCTGCCGATTGCGCTGATCGTGACGGCCGGCGTGGCCAGCCTGTTCCTGGTGCCGACGCTGGTGGATCCGAACGATGCCGCGCAGCGCATGGCTGCGGCGATCACGCCAGTGGTGCGGCGCCACGCCGGGCCTGGCGAGATCGACGCGCTGCTCGGGCGGCTGCTCGACGGCAGCGCGCACCTGCCGACAACCGACGACCAGCTGAGCCGCGAGCTCGACCGGAGCGACGCGAGCGCGTTTTCGTTCAACGGCGTGCGGCGCGTGCTGCTGGTGGCCCCCAACGGCATGGTGCTGGCGAGTGCGGGCGCAGGCGCCGCGCCCGCGGGCGCGCCCGGGGGGAGGCGGAACAGCAGCAGGCCGCCCACGTGGTTGGGCGTGGCCCGGGATTCGGTGAACAGCCAGGCGGCATCGAGGGGATTGAGGCGGACGGAACTCATGGAGGCGATCCTCGGCCGGAGGGTGGGGCCCCGGCGGCGCGTGGCCGCCGGGAGCGGGAGTCATGCCATGGAAATGGAAGGAGCCGTCAGGCGCCGGAG
>CALLYN010000356.1 GCA_937858455.1 uncultured Kouleothrix sp. | reverse complement strand
CGGGTGGCGGCCACGAATGTGGCCGCCACCCGCCAGAAAGAGTGATATTTGGAGCGACGAAATCCCTTCAAACCACCCTTTTCAGGCAGCTTCTGAGGTTTGAAGCGCACGGAGGAGGTGAGATGACGCCATTTCTGCAGCTTATTCTAGCGCTTGTGATTATCATTGCCAGCGCGAAGCTGGCCGGGCTGCTCAGCACCCGGCTGGGGCAGCCCGCCGTGCTGGGCGAGCTGCTGGCCGGGCTGCTGCTCGGCCCAACTATGCTGAATATGTTCGCCTGGCCGTTCTTCACCAACACCCACCTGCACGACACGATCACCGAGCTAGCCGAGATCGGCGTCGTTTTGCTGATGTTTGTGGCCGGCCTCGAGATCGACCTCGACGAAATGCGCAAGTCGGGCAAGCTCGCGCTGCTGGCCGGCGTGTTGGGGGTGGCAGCGCCGCTGCTGCTGGGGCTTGCCGTGGGGCTAGCCTTTGGCTACAGCCTCGTCGGCTCGCTGTTCGTCGGCGTGCTGCTCACCGCCACCAGCGTCAGCATCTCGGCGCAGACGCTGCTTGAGCTTGGCAAGCTGCGCTCGCGGGTCGGGCTGGCGCTGCTGGGCGCGGCGGTGATCGACGACGTGCTGGTGATCTTGATCCTCTCGCTGTTCGTGGCGCTCGCCAGCGGCGCCGGCAGCCTGGCCGGGGTGCTGCTGATCGTCGCGCGCATGGCGCTGTTCCTGGTGGGCGCCACGCTGCTGGGCGGCTGGATCATCCCGCGCGCGCTGCGCCTGGCCGCGCGCTGGCCGATCAGCCAGCCGATCCTCACAACCGCGCTGCTGATCACGCTGCTGATGGCGTGGTCGGCCGAGGTGGTGGGTGCGGTGGCGGCGATCACCGGCGCGTTTCTGGCCGGGGTGCTGTTCGCGCGCACGCGCTACCGCCACGAGATCGAGCGCGGCGTCGGCCAGATGGCCTACGCGTTCTTTGTGCCAATCTTCTTCGCCAGCATCGGGCTGCGCACCGACGCGCGGCTGCTTGGCGCGCAGCTGATCTGGTTCACGCTGGCGGTGTGCGCCGTGGCAGTGATCTCGAAGCTGCTCGGCAGCGGGCTGGGCGCGCGCCTCGGCGGGGCAACCAACCGCGAGGCCATCCAGATCGGCATTGGCATGATCTCGCGCGGCGAGGTCGGCCTGATCGCGGCGTCGGTCGGCATCAGCAACCGGATCATCAACGAGGAGCTGTTCGCGGTGACGGTGGTGATGGTGCTTGTGACCACGCTGGCCACGCCGCTGCTGCTGCGCCTGGCCTTCCGCGCGCCGCAGGCCGCCGACGCGGCCCAGCCCGCCGCGCCAACGCCGGCCGAGTAGCCCGGCCGCGCAGCTCGCCTTTGTGTAGAAGAAAACCGGCGCGTGCCGGCATCGAGCGCCTGGCGCGCATGCCCCCGCCGCATCCGCGCTGGCCGCGAACCCGAGGTGTATATGCCACAGGTCATCGTCATGGTGCTGACCGACGCCACCCAGCTGGAGCCGCTGATCAATGCCTGGACCGACGCCGGCGCGCGTGGCGTCACGATCATCGACAGCACCGGCATGGCTCGCCTGAGCGGCGGCTGGACGCGCGACGACACGCCGCTGTTTCCTTCGCTGCGCGACCTGCTCGAGCAGGCCGACCCGGATCACCGCACTCTGTTCACCGTCGCCGACGATGCCCAGGTCGATGCGCTCGTCGCCGCAGCGCAGCGCGTCGTCGGCGATTTCGATGCCGCCGACAGCGGGCTGCTGTTCACGGTGCCGGTGGGCCGCGTGCTGGGCCTCCGCCGCGCACAATAGCCCGCCCCTCACTCTCACGGTTTGGCGAGCGTCGCAGTCACCGCTGCGGCGCTCGCCAAATGGCGCGCGCTACGGCCGCCGTGCGATCGGCAGCAGCACCCGCTGCGCGCCCTGGCTGGCGGTGGTGCCTACCGCCGCCGAGAACGCGCCCACGTTGCCCATCGCGTCGATCGCCGCGACGCTGATGCTCCAGCTGCCCGCAAACGGCAGCAGCAGCGTGGCGCTGTTGGCCCGGCTCAGGTCGATCGTCTCGGCCGACCCGCCGCCGAGCTGGTAGCGCAGCCGGTAGCCCCACAGGTCGGGCACATCCACCTCGTCCCAGCGCAGCGTCGCCGCCGCGCCGCTCTGGCCCACCAGCGCGAGCCCGCTGGGCGCGGGCGGCGCGGCGTAGGCGATCTGGCCCTGCGCCGCAATAAAGCCGCCGTCGGTCGAGGGCGCGGTCTGGTTGCTGTCGCCGCCGCCAAACAGCACCGCGATCACGCCCGAGTCGAAGGCGTCGCGCGGGTGGCTGAACAGATAGGCCGCGCGGTTGTCCTGGTAGTGCTGCGGCGTGTTATTCAGGCTCATGTTTCCGGCCGGCACCTGCCACAGGACCAGCCGCTTGCCCGCCGCCGCCGAGAGCGCGTTCTCCCACAGCACCGCGCGGGCCGGGCGCGGCAGGATGCGGTTGGTGTCGTCCCACCACGGCCGCAGCCCGCTGCCCGCGTCGCGGTCGCTCCACTCGACAAAGAGCAGGTCGGCTTTGTCGCCGCCCATCGCCGCGAGGAAGGCCGCAGTGCTCTGGGCCATGCCCGGCACCGCCGCAGCGCTCACGCCATTCGGGTCGGCGTTCGTCGACCACTTGCTGGCCTGCAGGCCCACCAGCGCGTTTGGCGCGGTCTGGTGAATTATGTCGACCACGCGCTTGCCAAAGCCGGCCAGGTTGTTCGCGTAGCCCGGCACGTTCAGCGCCACCGGGTACGAGCTGGGGTCGTTGGGGTTGGCGGCATTCCTGCTGTACTTGTACTGCTGCATAAAGCCGTAGAAGTCAGGGTCGATATGAAAGATCACCGGCTTGTTGCCTTTCGCCTCGGTGGCGGCCAGCTGCAGCGCGCCGAGGTAGCCGCTCACCGCGCTGGCGTTCTGCAGCTTCTGGGCGTAGCAGCTCGGGCTTTCGCCGCAGGCCGGCGGCGTGCCCAGGATGAGGTAGGCCGAGATCACCGGGATGTAGCCTTTGCCCCAGGCCTGCTGCACAAACCGGCCGACGAAATTCCCGCCCCAGTGGCCGGGGTCGCTGTACCACTCATAGGTGATGTACTGGTACACGTAGCTCCACGGCACGCCGCTGTTCACCTGCCAGTCCTGGCCGGGCGTCTCGCTCCACTCGTTGCTTCCCCAGCCGAGCCGCTGCGGCAGGCTTGCGGGGATACCGCCGCCCGGCGCGGCCAGCACGTCGAAGGCGCCAAGCGGCAGGCTGCTGGTGTGGCCGGCCTGGTCGCGCGCGCTTGCCAGCAGCTGAAGCTCGCCGGTGGCCGTGCCCGGCGCGATCGTGAACGCCAGGCCATACACGCCGTCGCCGGGTGCGCCGTCGTTGCTGCGCCCGTCGTCGTGCAGCGCGAGCGTGCCGCGGCCCAGCGCTGTGGCGTCGACGGTTACGGCGGCGATGTCGGCGGCGCCCTGCGGGTCGGTGGCTTTCACGCGCAGCACCACCGCAGTCGCGCCATCGGCGTGCGCGGCGCGCGGCAGCAGCACGGCATCGGCCAGCGCCGGGGCGTCGGGGCTTTCGTCGCTCGCCAGCGCAATATCGTCGATGTACAGCGTCGGCTGTGCGCCGCCGGTCGCGTCCTGCCAGGTCAGCCCGGTGATCGTGGTGTTGTCGGCGCCCAGGCTGCTGAGCGCGATCTGCACCTGGCTCCAGCCATTGGCGGCCGGCGGCGGCACGGCGACAGTGGGGCCGTGGCTGTTGGCGGCGTCGCTGGCGCGCGTGGCGAACAGGTTCAGCTTCTGGCCGCCCGCGCTGCCGCCGTGGATGAAGAAGCTCAGCTTGCTGAAGCCTGCGGTCGCGACGCCGGGGTGGTGCAGGTACAGCCCCTCCCAGGCGCCGTACGTCACCGCGATGCTTTTTGTGCCGCCGTGAACCGGCGCGCCGGCCTGCAAGTTCACCGTGGCCCACGAGTAGTTGTCCCAGCCGGCGGCGAGCGCGTCGTCGTAGATCGACTGCGGGGCCGCGAGCGCGGCGCGGCCGGGCGGCAGGCCTAGCGCGGCCGCGAGGGCGACCAGGAGGCAGCAGTAGCCGAGTGCTCGGATCATGGCGTCCTCACATCCCCGATTGGCACAAGGTACTTTGAACCAGGCCCATACACGAAAAGAACCGCGTACATTGTGCGATTGAAAACACTAGCGTGCGGGCGCTAGCTGTATTGTAGCGTGCGGCGCGCAGCCCGACCTGACGTTTTTGTCACAGTCGCGCTGGCGTGGTGTATACTACGCAAGCTATGGATCATCACTCTCTCTCAAGCCTATGCCTGATCTCGACATCCTGATCGTCGGCGGCGGCGCGGCTGGCCTCTCGGCCGCCGGGGCGCTGCGCCAGCGCAAGCTCAGCCCGCTCATCCTCGACCGCCGGCCGCGCGTCGGCGATGTGTGGGCCGAGCGCTACGACCGCCTGCACCTGCACACGGTGTATTCGAGCCTGGCGCACTACCCGCTGCCCAGGAGCTACCCGAAGTACCCGTCGAAGGATCAGTACGCCGCCTACCTGCAGAGCTACGCGCGCCACTTTGGGCTGAAGGTCGTCGGCGGCTGCGCGGTGCGCCAGGTGCGGCCTGCGGGCGATGCCGGGCGCACCTGGCTGGTCGAAACCGACATCGGCATGTTCCGCAGCCGCGTGGTGATCATCGCCAGCGGCCAGTACAACCAGCCGATCGTGCCCAATTGGCCTGGCCGCGCCGAGTTTGGCGGCGCGGTGCGCCATTCGTCGGAGTACCGCAACGCCGGGCCGTACGCCGGGCAGCGCGTGCTGGTGGTGGGCATCGGCAACAGCGGCGCCGAGATCGCCACCGACCTGGCCGAGCACGGCGCGGCGTTTGTGGCGATCAGCATCCGCACACAGCCGCCGATCGTCGCGCGCGACCCGTTTGGCATGCCGGCGCAGCGCTCGGGGCTGCTGCTGGCGCGCCTGCCCGCGCACCTGGCCGACGCA
>CALLYN010000355.1 GCA_937858455.1 uncultured Kouleothrix sp. | reverse complement strand
GCAGATCGCGCGCATGCCGGCCATGTCGGCGGCGCGGGCCACCTCTTCCTCGAAGTAGTACATATCGACGAACGTGGTGGTGCCGCCGCGGATCATCTCGGCGCACGAGAGCTGGGTGCCGGTGAAGGTGAAGTTGGCGTCGGCGAAGCGGCTTTCGACCGGGAACATATAGCCGAACAGCCAGACATCGAGCTGCTGGTCGGCTACCAGCCCGCGCAGCAGGCTCATGGGCACGTGGGCGTGGCCGTTGATCAGGCCGGGGATGATCGCGCAGCCGCGGCAGTCGTGGGTTTCGGCGGCCTCGTAGCGCGCGAGTAGCGCGGCGGTCGGGCCGACATCGGCGATCGAGCGGCCGCGAATCGCCACCGCGCCGTCGGCCACGACGCTGCCCTCGGGGTTCATGGTCACGACCGTGCCGTTGATCAGCAGGAGATCGACTGCCTGGCGCATGGAGCCTCCCTTATTTCATTCGCAGTATGCAGTCGGCAGTGCGCGGTGGCGTTCCGCCCGGCGCCTGCTACTGCCGGCCGCCGAGTGATTGTTCGCCCTGAGCCAGCAGCTGGTCGTACTCGTCCTTGCCGATGAATGCCCCGCCTTCGAGCGTGCGGCTCAGCTCGCGCCGGCCGCGGTCGTACTCGATCTCGGCGCGCATGAGCCTGAAGCAGCGCGAGTCCATGATCTCTTTGATCAGGCGGTAGCCGGTGGCGTCGTCGTCGTCGCCGTACTCGATCACCAGGTCGTTGCGTGGGTCGACGCGCACGTGCACTGGCGCGCCGCAGCGATTGCAGCGTACGTACAGGTGGATGGCCTGGTCGATCGGCGCCGCGTCGCCGGCGCCGAACAGTCGCCGTAGCAGGTTCATAGGCTGTGCTCCTCGTGGGCGTGGGCTGCGCTTTCGGCGGCGCTCTGGCAAGCCGCGCAGCGGCCGGGGATTGCCAGGTGGTTCAGCTGTGCGCTAAAGGCGTAGCGCGCCTGGAGCTGGCTTTTCAGCATCGCCAGCATATCGTCGCCGATCTCCTGCTCGTAGCCGCAGTCCTGGCACACGAGGTGGTGGTGCGCCTCGCCGCGCACGTACTCGTAGCGCAGCGGGCTGGTGACGCTGGCCAGCGGCGCCACCAGGCCAACCTCTTGGAGCCATTGCAGTGTGCGGTACACCGTTGCGATATTGATGTAGGGGTGCTGGGGCACGATCGCGTCGTGCACATCTTCGGCCGTCAGGTGTTTGCCGCTCCGCTTCACTACTTCCAGCACCGTCAGCCGCTGCGGCGTCAGCCGATAGCCTTGTTTACGCAGTCTTGCAGCATCATCGCTGTGAGTCATTGGCGTTTCCTGTTGTTGTACGATGCCGCGCGGCAGCGCCAGCGGCAAGCGCGCGGGCGGCACTGCCTACCGGTTGGTAAGCCTCAGTATACCATAATCGCTCGCGGCTTCTCGGCGCGCGGCAGAACGTAGTATAATCGGGCGGTACACGCCTAAGCACGAGGTTTTGCCATGGCTGCGCCTACTACCATTCGCTCGCTGGCCGCCCGGCCGCTCGACATCCCGCTGCACACGCCTTTCGGCATCGCCGGCGGCGCGCAGGATCTGGCGCGCAACCTGCTCGTCACGGTCGAGCTGGCCGATGGCACGCGCGGCTATGGCGAGGCGGCGCCGTTTCCGGCCTACAATGGCGAGACACAGGCGATCGCCAGCGCCGCGATTGAGGCGGCCGCCAGCCTGGTGGAGGGCGCCGACGTGCGCGAGTGGCGGCGCGTGGCCGTGGCGCTACGCGGCGCGATCGGGCCGATTGGCTCGGCGCAGTGCGCGATCGAGACGGCGGTGCTCGACGCGCTGACGCGCCAGGCGCATATGCCGCTGTGGGCGTTCTTTGGCGGCGTGGGCACTAGCCTCGAAACCGACATGACCGTCACCACCGGCACGGCCGAGCAGGCCGCCGCCGACGCGCGCTCGATCGCGGCGCGCGGCATCCGCACGATCAAGGTCAAGGTCGGCTCGGGCGACCTTGCGCTCGACCTGGCGCGCGTGCAGGCGATCGCCGAGGTGGCGCCGAAGTCGCCGCTGATCCTCGACGGCAACGCCGCCTTCAGCGCCGACGGCGCGCTGCAGCTGGTGTCGCAGCTGCGCGAGCGCGCGATCAACGTGGCGCTGCTTGAGCAGCCGGTAAAGAAGGGCGACTGGGCGGGGATGCAGCAGGTGGCGCAGTGGGCCGGCGTGCCAGTGGCCGCCGACGAGACGGCCACCGACGCTGCGGCGGCGCTGCGGATCGTGCACGAGCGCGCCGCACACGTGGTGAACATCAAGCTGATGAAGTGCGGCATCGCCGAGGCGCTCGATATCGCGGCGATCTGCCGGGCCGCCCGGCTGGGGCTGATGATCGGCGGAAATGTCGAGTCGATCCTGGCGATGACCACCTCGGCCTGCTTTGCGGCCGGCCAGGGCGGCTTCCAGTTTGTCGATCTCGACACGCCGCTGTTCATGGCCGAGAACCCATTCACGGGCGGCATGGTCTACGAGAGCGCGCGTATCGACCTGAGCGGCATTATAGCGGGCCACGGCGTGACGCCGCGGGTGTAAGCGGCGCCGCTAGCGCGTGTCGCCCTCGCCGCCGATCTGGCCGCGCTCGAGCCGCGAGAACAGCTTCTCGATATTCGCGGCCGCCACCTCTTCAAGCGTCAGATCGAGCTCGGTGCAGATCTGCGTCAGGTACCACAGCACGTCGCCAAGCTCGTACTTCAGCGCCTCGCGGTCGGCTGCGCCGATCACGCCGCCCTTGTCGCGGAAGATCTTTTTGATCTTGCCGGCCACTTCGCCGGCCTCGTTGGCCAGCCCGAGCGTCGGGTAGACGATCGGGTGGTTTACGTCGATCTCGCCCCAGGTTTTGCGCGACTCGCGCTGGTACGCGCGAAACGTCTCGAGATCCATGCTACTCCTTCGGCAGCTCGGCCATGATCCCAAGCAAGTGCGCGTCGGGGTCGTGGAAGAAGGCCATCCACAGCTCGTAGCTGCCCATGTCGGCGATCAGGTGCGGCGCGTCGACGAAGGGCACGCCGCGCTGGGCCAGCGCGCGGTGCGCGGCGTGAATATCGCCAACCGTGAAGTACAGCGTCGCGCCCTGGGCCACTGCCTCGCCGCGCTCGGGGGTTGCCAGCATCAGCCGCACGCCGCCGCAGTCGAAGAACGCCAGGTTTGGCGCGGCGAACAGAAACGGCAGCCCCAGCCTCTCGCGGTAGAACTCGGTCGCGGCGGCGAGATCGGCCACCGTCAGCGCGATCTGGCCAAGCGGGCCGAGCGCAATCGTTGCTTCAGCCATGTGTGTATTCCTTGTGCTCAGGCTCGCGCGGCGGCGCCGCGCTACGAGTGGCGCGGGCTGTGCCAGGGCACATCGGCCTGTCCGGCGCGGGCGTTGGCGGCGCGCGCCAGCACGAACAGGCAGTCGGACAGGCGGTTGAGGTACACGGCCACCGCCGGGTTGAGCTGCTCGGCGCGGCCCAGGCTCACGGCCCAGCGCTCGGCGCGCCGGCAGATCGTGCGCGCCAGGTGCAGCTGGGCCG
>CALLYN010000354.1 GCA_937858455.1 uncultured Kouleothrix sp. | reverse complement strand
GTCGAGGTGACGTTCCTGCACAAATACGCGCTGAAGCTCAGGTGGTGCGCTCGCCATGCGCCCCGCCGCATGCCCGGTCGGGAAGTGGTCGTCGTCGAAGACCCACACGCGCATCCCGCGCCCGCGCGCCTCGTCCATGACGATGTCGAAGTCGTGCCACCAGCGCGGGCCAATGAAATCGGGGTGCGGGCGCGCCTCGACGCAAACCGCACGGATGCCCGATTCGGCCACTCGCGCGATCTCGGCGCGGACTTTCTCCAGCCGTTCGGCGTTGCGCGCAACGAGCACGATCTCTTGCCGATTGCCCGCCATCTGGGTCGCGAGCGCGCGGCCTATGCCATCGGAGCCACCGGTGATGACGGTGACCGGGCGCTTGCCTGCGAACTCAGCCAGCGCCGCGGAGTCTTGCGTCCAGTAGCGGCGGCGCCAGGCGCTGAGCATCGTTTCACTCTCCAGCGAGGGCGCGGACTTCGGTCAGCAGTTTCGCATCGAGATCGAAGCGGTAGTAGCCACGCGCGTCGGCATTGGGCATGAACCAGTCCGGACACGCGCCGTCGAGCGCGATCCGCCGCGCTCCGTCGAGCTGGTGCTGGCCAGCGTGCCGCGCCAGCGCGCGCGGCTGCGGCAGCAGCACAAGAGCTTCGGTCATCGTCGCCTCTTTCTCTGCAGATGCACGGCTGGCTATAGCAATCCTATCGGATTCATAAAGGGGAGGAGATTTTTCTTTGGGGGGCTGCGCCCCCCTGGCCCCTGCTTTTTATGACTCATGTAGGATTGCTATAGCTCGCGTCGATCGCATTCTCGGCCACTACCTGCTGGTACCACAGCGCGCTGTCCTTCAGCGTGCGCTGCTGGGTCGCGAAGTCGACCCAGGTAATGCCGAAGCGCTGGCGGTAGCCAAACGCCCACTCGAAGTTGTCCATCAGCGACCAGATATAGTAGCCGGCCAGCGGCGCGCCATGCTCGATCGCGCGGTGGGCGGCGGCCAGGTGCTCGTGCACATAGCGGCGGCGGCGCTCGTCGCGCACGCGCCCGTCGGCGCCGGGAGCATCCGAGTAGCTCGCGCCGTTCTCGGTGATGTACAGCTTGGGCACGCGGTAGTCGGTGGTGATGCGCATGAGCAGGTCGTACAGGCCGCTGGGGTAGACCTCCCAGCCCATCTCGGTCCACTCCTCGCGCGGCGCGCGCACCACCGTGCGCGGGGCATTCTGCTCCTCGGGCACGCGGCTGCTGCGCAGCACCTCGCGGGTGTAGTAGTTCACGCCCAGGAAATCGGTAGGCACGGCGATCGCCTCAAGGTCGCCGTCGCGCAGCCACTCCGGCCCCGAGGCCGGGAGGTAGCCGGCGGCAACGTGATCGGCCAGCATATCGGCCGGGTAGCGCCGGCCGTACAGCGGGTCGAGAAACCAGCGGTTCATGTAGCCGTCGTGCCAGCGGTATGCGTCGGCGTCGGCCGCGCTCGGCGAGGCCGGGTAGCCCGGCGAGGGGTTCAGCACGATCCCCACCGACGCGCCGGGGCTGTTGCGGCGGATCACCGGCACGGCCCAGCCGTGCGAGAGCAGCAGGTGGTGGCAGGCGGCCAGCGCGGCCGGCCAGTCTTTCCAGCCAGGCGCGTGCTCGCCGATCTGGTGGCTCAGGAACGCGGCGCACCACGGCTCGTTGTGGGTCATCCACAGCTTCACCCGGTCGCCGAGCGCGCGCGACACAATGTCGGCGTACTCGGCAAACGCCTCGGCGGTGGCGCGCGCCGGCCAGCCGCCCTCGTTCTGCAGCGCCTGCG
Organism: uncultured Kouleothrix sp.; assembly: GCA_937858455.1. Classification (GTDB taxonomy): domain Bacteria; phylum Chloroflexota; class Chloroflexia; order Chloroflexales; family Roseiflexaceae; genus Kouleothrix. The sequence goes on along the minus strand of CALLYN010000354.1, from coordinate 3,497 downwards.
GCAGATCCCAGTGGTACAGCGTCGCGGCCGGCTGGATGCCTTGCTCCAGCAGCGCGTCGACAAGGCGGCTGTAGAAGTCGAGGCCGGCCTGGTTGGCTGGGCCGCGCCCGGTGGGCTGGATGCGCGGCCAGGCCACGCTGAAGCGGTACGACTTGACGCCTAGCTCTTTCAGCAGCGCTACGTCTTCGCGCCAGCGGTGGTAGTGGTCGCAGGCGACATCGCCGGTGCTGCCGTCGGCGATCTTGCCGGGGGTATGGCTGAAGCGATCCCAGATCGACTCGCCGCGGCCGTCTTCTTCGCTAGCGCCTTCGATCTGGTACGACGAGGTGGCGGCACCCCAGAGGAAATCGCTGGGGAATGTGAGCTTGGGCATAGGAACCTCACATCTTCAAGAACTGCGGAGTCCACGAGAGCCGCGCGGCACCGGCGCGGCGCGGCCTGTGTAGTATACCGCAATCGCTTGCAGACACTGCGGGCTTCGCCCCGATTGGCATACGACTTGCTTGAAAGACCATGGGCTTCAACGCGCGTTCCTGCCTTTGCGCCTTTGTGGCAAACGCCTTTCGGCGAGCCACAAAGGCAGGCAGGTGTAAAGAACATGGGCTTCAGGGCGCGTTCCTGTCTTTGCGCCTTTGTGGCAAACGCCTCCGGAGCGGCATATCGGGCGAGTGGCCCGCTTGATCCTGCAACCGATTTCAGAGCGAGCCGCGCGCCTATTGATAAGAGCCACGCTTGCATATATAATAGGCCCACCGCTATCGAATAATTGATTGTAAAAGGCGCGAAGGCGCAGACGTGCCGTGCCAGGAGCTACCTCTCAGCGTATGACCAAGCCCGCAACGATACACGACATCGCCCGCGAAGCTGGCGTATCGGCCAGCACGGTTTCGCGCGTGCTGAACGGCACAGTGCCGGTGGCCGAGAACAAGCGCGCCGCCGTGCTCGACGTGATCAACCGCTGGAACTACCGGCCGAATGTCGTGGCGCAGGGCCTGGCGCGCGGCCGCGCCGGGGTGATCGGCGTGCTGACGCAGGCTATGTTCAGCCCGTTCTACGGCGAGATCTACCAGGGCATCGAGCAGGGGCTGCACGGCAGCGCCTTCCACCCGATGTTCGCCAGCGGCAACTGGCGCACCGCCGAGGAAACCACCGCGCTCGACCTGCTGCTGCAGCGCCAGGCCGACGGCCTGATCGTGCTGTGGGGTACGCTGCCCGATCAGCAGCTGCAGCAGGTCGCCGGCCAGCGCCCGCTGATCGCGATCGGCCGATCGATCGCCGGCTTCGAGCGCCAGTGCCTGCGCGTCGACGATGTGCAGGGCGGCTACCAGGCTACCCGCCACCTGATCGACCTGGGCCACCGCCGCATCGCGCATATCACCGGGCTGCTGGCCCAGCAGGATGCCCGCGACCGCCGCGAAGGCTACCTGCGCGCGCTGGCCGACGCCGGGCTGCCCGCCGAGCCGCAGCTCGTGGTCGAGGGCGATTTCGCCGAGCAGTCGGGCCTGCTGGCCATGCAGGCGCTGCTGGCGCGCGCGGCCCGCTTCACCGCGATCTTTGTTGCCAACGACCAGATGGCCTACGGCGCGCGGCTGGCGCTGTATCGCTACGGCATCCGCGTGCCCGACGACATCTCGATCATCGGGTTCGACGACCAGGTTGGTTCGGCCTACACCACCCCGCCGCTCACCACCGTGCGCCAGCCTACGCAGGCGATGGGCCGCGCGGCCGCGCAGGCGATCGTGCGCATGCTGAACGACGAGCCGCTCGACCTGCCGACCTTTGCCACCGAGCTGATCATCCGCGAATCGACCGCGCTCTACCGCAATTAGTACTTGCCTGGCCAGGACGCGCGCAGCGTCCTTCGGCCCACCCCCTCGCCCCCTCGCCTTCTGCGGCCCTTACCCCGGCGCGCCGGCGCGTGGTATACTTACACTCCCTCACACGGGTGGGCGGCTGATCGACGGATCGTGGGCGCAAGCCGAAACCGCGCCCAACCGCTCGAAATATCGGCGCATCGATAGGAGCGCTATGAGTACGCTCGATATGCTAGTCGTCAGCGTGATCGTGCTGTGCGGCTTGCTGGGGATCTACTGGGGCTTCATCAGGCAGGTGCTGTCGGTGGTCGGGCTGGTGGCCGGCCTGGTGCTGGCCCAGCGCTATGGTGGCCGCGCCGCCGACGCGCTCAGCTCGTTTGTGTCGAACAGCGCGCTAGCCCAGGTGCTCGGCTTTGTGTTCGTGCTGCTGGCGGTGAGCGCGGCCGTCAGCCTGGTGGCCACGCTGCTGCGGCGTTTTGTCGGGCTGCTGTTTCTGGGCTGGCTCGACCACCTGATCGGCGGCGTGCTGGGCCTGCTGCAGGGTGCGCTCGTCAGCACCGTGCTGCTGCTGATCGCCGCGTTTTTCTCAACCGAGCTATTCGTCGGCGCGCTGGAGCGCTCGCGCGTGGCGCCGCAGCTGGTGCACGCGCTTGGCGCGCTGGTGCTGGTATTTCTGCCCGCGCCATTCCATTCGCCGGTACAGCGCTTGCTAACAGGGCAGTAGGCGCAACACCCAGTTTACATAGAACGTCAATTCTGGTAGAATCTAGCCTGTGTAACCCGCGACTTCGAACAGGAGCAGATGATCATCGAATCCACAGCACTTGCGCGGCGGGCGCTGGAGCTGGCCGAAGACAAGCAGGCTAGCGATATTGTGATGCTGGATCTGCAGAAGCTCAACTCGGTGGCCGATTATTTTGTGATCTGCACCGGCGAGAGCGATCGGCAGCTGAAGGCGATTGTCGATACGATCGACGAGACGGTTGGCCGCGAGTTCGGCCGCGACGCGCGCATTGAAGGTACGCCCGACACGGGCTGGGTGTTGCTCGACTACGGCGATGTTGTCGTGCATGTGTTCTCGGTTGCCCTGCGCGACTATTATCGGCTCGAGCGTCTTTGGAGCAAGGCGACCCCGGTGGTGGTCGTTCAGTGAGGGTAGCATGGAAACGAACCGCAGCACACGATACGTTCTGTTTGCTCTAGGCGCCGCGCTCGGCAGCGCGCTGGGCCTGGTTCTCGGCTCGCTGCTGACGTTCTGGATCGGCGAGGAAACGCTGCGCGCCATTCAGCGCGGCCTGCGCCGGCTCACCGGCGGCGACGACCGGCCGAACTTCGAGATGCTCCTGCAGTAGGTTTGCGCTAGGCAGAGCTTCACAGCTCAGAGCTTGGAACCTGATTTGCGTTCCTTCTCGTCCCCTACCCACTCGCTCGCGCCGTCGGCCCAGATCTCTTTCTTCCAGATCGGCGCGACCTGCTTGATCCGATCCATGATCTGTTCGGCGGCCTCGAATGCCTCGTGGCGATGCGGCGCGGCCACAACGATCAGCACGGCGGCCTCGCCGATCGCCAGCCGGCCGATGCGGTGGTGGATGGCGATCGCGCCGGTGCGCCACTGCGTGCGCGCCTCGTCGGCCAGCTGCGCCAGCACTTTCGCCGCCATTGGCTCGAACGCCTCGTACTCGA
>CALLYN010000353.1 GCA_937858455.1 uncultured Kouleothrix sp. | reverse complement strand
GCGGCTCGATCTGCGTCGTCAGCAGCAGCGGCTCGAGGTCGAGCGTGCGCACAAAGGCGCGGCTGAACGCCAGCCAGTCGAGCTTTGGAAGCGCGGCGGCTTGGGCGGCCAGCGTGCCGGTAGCGCCGTTGAGCTTGCCGGTGAGCTGAACGTGCGCCAGCGTGGTGTGGGCGCGGCGCAGCCGGGCCACGAACACGGCCAGCTCTTTGCCGAGCGTAGTTGGCGTGGCGGGCTGGCCGTGGGTGCGCGCGGGCATGGGCGTGGCCGCCTCGGCCAGCGCAAGGTCGTGCAGCTGCGCGCCCAGGTCGTTCAGCGCCGGCAGCAGCACCAGGTCGCGCGCCTCGCGCAGCATGAGCGCGTAGGCCAGGTTATTCACGTCTTCCGACGTCAGCGCGAAGTGCACTGCCTCTTTCCACTCGGCCAGGCCGAGCTTCTCCATCTGGGCGCGCAGCCAGTATTCCACGGCCTTGACATCGTGGTTGACCTTGCGATCCCACTCGGCCACGGCGGCGGCATCGTCGGGGCTGAATGCGCGGTACAGGCCGCGCAGCTCGCCGACCGCCTGGGCGCCTAGCTTGGGCACGAACGTCACGTCGCGCGCTTTGGTGAGGAAGATCAGGTATTCGATCTCGACGCGCGCGCGGTAGCGGAACAGCGCCGCCTCGCTGAAATATGCCTCGAGCGCGGCCACGTCGGGCTGGTAGCGCCCGTCGAGCGGCGAAAGGGTCGTTAGTCGATCCACGGTGATATGCTCCCGCTAAGCTGGCTTCGGCCTATGATACCAAATTCGGCTGATCGCGTGCTGTATGGCAGGGGTTCGGGGGTGGCATTGCCGCCCCCGAAATTTCTTTTTGGTATGCCCTGCCCGGCTTTGCCGGGCAGGGCATACCAAAAAGACAGTGATCAAACCGAGTTGTCATGATAGCACATGCCGCGCGGCAGGTGCGCGCGCTGGCGTGGCGCCTACGGCGACGCGGCCCGCCAAATGCGCACCGTGCCGTCGAGGCTGGCGCTCGCGAGTATGCTGCCGTCGTCGCTGAACTCGGCCGACACCACCGGATCGGTGTGGCCGCGCATGTCGGCCACCAGCTGGCCTTTCTGGGCGTCCCATAGGCGGACGCTCCGGTCGGCGCTGGCGGTGACGACATAGCGGCCATCGTTGCTGAAGCGCGCCGAGGATACCTCGGCGTCGTGCCTGAGCACGGCCAGCGACGAGCCGTCGGCAACCCGCCAGATCCGCGCCGTACCATCGTCGCTGGCGGTGAGCGCCAGGCTGCCGTCGGGGCTGAACGAGGGCTTGCGCACCCAGCCGGTGTGGCCGCGCAGCACGACCAGCTGCTGGCCAGTGTGGGCATTCCAGATCCGCGCGGTGGTGTCGACGCTGGCGGTGATCAAGAACTGGCCGTCGGCGCTGAAGCGCGCGCTCAGCACCGAGTCGCCGTGGCCGCTGAGCGTGATCGCCGGCTGTGTGTCGCAGCCATTCGCGCTGACTTGCCAGATCCGCGCCGTGCCGTCTCCAACCGCCGTCACCACTCGGCTGCCGTCGGGGCTGAACAGCGCGGTGAACACCTGGCGGGCGTGCGGCAGCGTGCATACCAGCGCGCCGTCGCTCGCGCGCCACACTTTGGCGGTGTTGTCGCGGCTGGCGGTGACGAGCATGTCGCCGGCGGGGTTGAACTCGGCGTTGTTGGCGCGCTCGTCGTGGGGCAGCTCCGCGATCAGGTGGCCGTCGCGCATGCTCCACAGCCGGCCCTTCTGGTCGTCGCTGGTGGTTGCGAGAAGGCTGCCGTCGCGGTTGAAGGCCACGCTGTTTACGCGCGCGCCGTGGCGTAGCACATACTTCACCGTGCCATCGGCCAGGTTCCACACCATAGCGGTGCCATCTTTGCTGGCCGAGGCGAGCAGCTCGCCATCGGGGCTGAATCGTGCCTCGAGCACGAAGTCGGCGTGCCCGCGTAGCTCGCGCAGCAGCGTGCCGGGCACGGCCGCCGCCACCGGCGACGCAGGTGTCGCGCTTGGCAGCAGCGTCGGCTCGGGCGCCGGTTCCGTAGCAATGGGCGGCTCGGGCGCCGGTTGCGTAGCAGTGGTCGGCGCAGAAGTGGGCGGCGCCGGTACCTGGGTATGCATAGCCAGCTGCGTGCTGCTGCCGGTATGGGTCGGCGGGCCGATTGTGCCGGCGGTTGGCATAGGCAGGCTGGTAGCGGTTGGGATAGGCAGGTTGGTAGACGTGTCGCGCGGCGTGAGGCCGGTAGCGCTGGCCACCTGGCCGGCCGACCGCTGGGCCTCCTGAGCCATTGCCTCGATCAGGGCTTCCTCTTCGGAGTCGAGCAGCTTTTGCGAGGCGGTGGGCGGCGCCTGGCGCTGCGCGATCTGCAGCACCTCGTCGAAGTGGTCGACGAAGTAGGCGCGCGCCTGGGCGTCGGTTTCGCCGGTGATGTCGGACACACGCTTTTCGGCGCCGGCCACCAGCAGCGCCTGGCTATCGGGGCGCCACGCCACGCCGATCAGCTGCTCCCACTCGCCGCGCAGCTCGGAGATCTGGCGGATCGAGATCGCCGTGCCCTGGTCGCTCGCCTGCGATTGCAGCGCCGCTACGTCCCATACGCGCACCGTCCGGTCGGCGCCCATGGAAACGACGCTCTTGCCGTCGGGCGACCAAGCCAGCGCGCCGATGGTGTCGGTGTGGCCGATCAGCAGCGCGGCCGGCTGCGCGTCGAGCACGCCGTCGCGCACGCGCAAGATCCGCGCCTGGCGGTTCACCGCCAGCAGCAGCCAGTCGCCGTTGGGGCTCCAGGCCGCCGCGCGCACCGGGCCGTCGAGCGTTTGGCGCTGTTTGAGCTGGCACTCGGCGTTGGCCCAGTACACTTCTAGCTTTTCCTGCGCGGCGATCAGCACCAGCGTCGCGTCGGGCGACCAGGCCAGCGCCGAGATCGGCTC
>CALLYN010000352.1 GCA_937858455.1 uncultured Kouleothrix sp. | reverse complement strand
GCGGCGCCATGCGCGCGTAGCGCTCGAGATCCTCCAGCGCGCCGTTGAGCTGGTTGAGCCGCGCGCGCAGCAGCCCGCGATCGCGCACTTCTTGCGCCTGCCCCGGCTCAATCAACACGATCCGGTCGGTCGCGGCCAGCGCCTCGGCAAAGGCCCCGCGCTCGAGGTACACATTCTTCAAGTTGCGCAGAATCCGCGCCAGTACGGCGCGCAGCGGCGGCGGCTCGAACGCCTGCGCCGCCAGCGGCGGCGTGGCCGCGCCATAAAACGTGGCGATCTGCGTCAGGCACTCCTCACGGCTCCACAGCCGCCCGCGGTTGAATGGGTCGATGAATAGATCTTCCTCCGGGTCGGCGTAGCGCACCAGGAAGTGCCCCGGCAGCGCCGCGCCGCTGAGCGGCAGCCCCAGGCGCCAGCCGACCTCCAGGTACACCACCGAGAGGGTGATCGGCAGCCCGGCGCGGCGCTCGATCACGCGGTCGAGAAAGCTATTCGCCGGGTCGTTGTAGTTCCAGGTGTTGCCGCGAAACCCAACCTCGCCAAACAAAAAGCGGTTCAGCGCCAGCACCACCTCGCGCGCAGGCTGGCCCACCGGCAGCCGGCCGCGCACCGCCGCCGCCAGCCCGTCGAGCTCGCGCAGCGCCGCCAGCGGGTTGCCTACCCCCTGGTCTTCCCAGGCAATATAGAGCGCAGCCTCAGCCAGGCTCTGCTCGGCCACAGGCCGGCGCAAAAGCAGCCGCAGACGCGCGCGGGCTGGATGAATCGTCGGCATGCGCCCATCATAACACAACTATATTCTCACACGGCACGCTCCATGCTATAATCAACAAAGCGCCTGCGAACACCGCCGGCATCGCGGCCGAAGGCCGCAGGCCACGGCTCAAGCAATGAATGGCAAATCAGTGCGGCAGACAATCAAGCGCACCGAGCAGCCGAACGCCGACGAGGCTATGCGGCGCGCTCAGGTGCTCACGAATATACTGCATGTCTCGACTCACCTGATCTCGCTCCTCGACCCGAACGAGCTCATTCTGACGCTGGTCGAGCGGATCGTCGAGGTCATCCCCGATATCCAGGCCGGCATGCTCTGGCTCCCCGATCAGCAGGGCGCGCTGCAGATCCGCTCGCACTATGGCCTCGCGCCACCGCCCGCCCCAGCCCTGCTGGCGCGGCTGCGGCTGCGCCCCGGCGATGGCCTGGTCGGCGCACTCTGGCAGCGCGGCGACGCGCAGATCTTCGAGAGCCGCAGCCAATATCTCGAGCAGGCCGGCCGCGTCAGCCAGCGCGCCCACGACGATATGCGCCAGCTGCTCGCGCACATCCCACGCGACGCCACCATCGTGCTGCTGCCGCTGCGCATCGGCAAGCAGATCATCGGCGTGCTTGAGCTGCTGCAGATCGGCACGCCGTCGCTCCACCCGCCCGACCTGGAGGTGCTCCAGATGTTCGGCAACCTCGCCGCCGGCGCGATCAATAACGCCCAGCTGCACGCCAAAATGCAGGCCCACCAGCACCGCCTCGAAGCCCTCGGCGCTATCGGCACCGTGGTGAGCATGGCCGCCGACCTCGACGAGCTGCTCAGCAATGCGCTCGATGTCATCCTGCGCGTGCTCGAGACATCGGCCGGCATGCTGCTGCTGCACGACCTTTCGACCGCCGAGCTTACCAGCACGGTGCAGCGCGGCCTGCCGCGCCGCTTCGTCGCGCTGCACGACCGCATCGGCGTCGCGCACTCGCCCTACGAGGAGACGGTGCGCTACGGCCAGGCGATCGCCCGCCCGCTGATCGCCGAGGACGGCGAAGAGCTGCTGATCGAGGCCGGCTTCGGCAGCTGCGTCTACCTGCCACTGCTGGCCGGCGGCACCGTCGTCGGCGTGATCAATGTGTACGGCGACGATCTGCTGCGCGAGCGCGTCGATGTGCCCGCGCTGATGACCATGGGCAGCCAGCTTGGCCTGGCGATCGCCAACGTGCGGCTGTACCAGGATACCCGCACCGAGCGCCTGAAGCTTGCCGCCGTGATCAACAGCATCGCCGAAGGCGTGGTGCTGTGCAACGGCGACGGCCGGCTGGTGCTGGCCAACCAATCGGCCATGGAGCTGCTCTCGATCGAGCGGCTGCCGGTCGAGCAGTCGATCAACGAAATGCCCGACTTCTACGCCATCCGCGACCTCGACGGCAACCCGCTGCCGGTTGAGCGGCTGCCGCTGGCGCGCGCGCTCTCGGGCGAGGTGTTCCACGATCACCGCGTGCTCTCGCGCGGCGCAAGCGGCCAGGATACCGTGCTGAGCTTCAGCGGCGCGCCGGTGTACGACGACGAGAATAATGTCGATGGCGCCGTCACGATCTTCCGCGATATCACGACCAGCCAGAAGCTCGAGCGCGCCAAAGACGATTTCCTCGCAGTGGCGGCGCACGAGCTGCGCAGCCCGCTGGCGGCGGTGCGCGGCTATACCGATCTGCTCGTGCGCCGCGAGCAGCGCCGCGGCGACGAAGACTCGCCCGAGCTGCGCGGGCTCACTGTGCTGGCCCAGCAGGTCACCCACATGCTGCGCATGGTCGATAACATCCTCGATGTTTCACGCATCGATGCCGGCCAGGTGAGCCTGCAGGTGCAGCCCGTCAATCTGGTGGCGCTGGCCCAGCAGGTGATCGAGCAGCAGCGCCCGCTTGCCGGCGAGCGCCAGCTCGAGCTCGACAGCGACGGCGCCGAGCTGAACGTCTCCTGCGACTCGCTGCGCATCCGCCAGGTGCTTACCAACCTCGTCGGCAATGCCATCCGCTACAGCCCCAACGGCACCCGTATTGGCGTGCGGCTCTACACCTGCGCCGCCAACGCCATCGCGGCGCGCCACCCCGCCTACGCCGCGCTGGCCGGCGCCGACACGCACAGCATGCACGCAATGGTGATCGTGGAAGATCAGGGCGCTGGTATCTCGGAAGAGCAGCTCGGCCGGCTGTTCCGCCGCTACGCGCGCGGCAGCGAGCGGCGCGGCGAGGGCCTCGGCCTGGGGCTGTATCTCAGCCGCGAGTTCGTGGCACGCCACGGCGGCCAGATCTGGGCCGAAAGCCGCGAGGGCCAGGGCAGCGCCTTCTTCTTTACGCTGCCGCTCGAAGCCGAGCAGCAGCTCGGCCTGAACGAGCAAGCTTAGCCCAACGAGCAGCTGCCGCAGACGCACATCTCGCCATCGCGAAGGTTCTCGCTTCTGCATAGAAGGATCCTCATGCACTTCAAAGATTACATCGCCACGCTGCCGCCCTACAAGCCGCCCAAGCTCATCCGCAAGCAGCCCGCCGGGGTCGTCAAGCTCTCGTCGAACGAAAACCCGCTCGGCCCGTCGCCGCGCGCGCTGGCTGCCATCCAGGCCGCCGCCAGCCAGGTGCATCGCTACCCCGACGCGGGATCGCTGGCGCTGCGCGAGGCGATCGCGGCGCGCTTCGAGCTGGCCCCCGAGATGGTGCTGTGCACCAATGGCTCCGACGAAATGGTGTTCCTGCTGGCGCTGGCATTTCTGCGCGAGGGCGACGAGGCGATCATGGCGCAAGGCTCGTTCATCAGCTACTACCTGCGCACAATCGAGATGGGCGGCCAGGCGCTGCGCGTGCCGCTGCGCGATTTCGCCCACGATCTCGAGGCCATGGCCGACGCGATCACCGAGCGCACCCGGCTGCTGTTCCTGTGCAACCCTAATAATCCCACCGGCACCACCAACACCGCCGGCCAGGTGCGCCGCCTGCTGGCGCGCGTGCCCGACGACGTGCTGGTGGTGGCCGATGAGGCGTATATCGAGTTCGTCGAGCGCGCCGACTACCCCGATCTGCTGGCCGAGCTGCGCGGCGGGCGCCAGAATCTCATCCTGCTGCGCACATTCGCCAAGATCTACGGCCTGGCCGGCCTGCGCCTCGGCTACGCCTTTGGCCACCCCGACGTGACTGGCTACCTCGAGCGCGCTCGCCCGACCTTCAACGTCAATGCGCTGGCACAGGCCGCTGGCATCGCCGCGCTCGCCGACGACGAGCACGTCGCCCGCAGCCGCGCGCACGCCAACGCCTGCCGCGCGCGCTTCGCACACGAGCTGGCCGCGCTTGGCCTCGCGGCCATCCCCAGCGCGACGAACTTCATCGCCGTGGAGGTTGGCGACGATATGGCCGTGACCACCGCGCTCATGGATCAGGGCTTCACCGTCACTCCGCTCTCCGGCTGGGGCATCCCTGGCTATATTCGCATCTCGTTCGGCGCCGACGATGAGAATACGCGCTTTTTCGCGGCACTGCGCAATGTGCTAGCCCATTGATCTATCCGCACCCTGCGGCCAAATACCACCGGTATACGTCATGAAAGTAAACATGCCCGCAAAGAGGGGGTTCTTCCATGCCACAATGCCCAAACTGCCACGCCGAAGTGAAGCCCGAAGAGCGCTTCTGCGGCAACTGCGGCACGCGCCTGCCCGAGCAACCGCCACCCACGCCGCCGCGCCCCCTGACCGGTAAAGAAACTGTGGTGCTGCCGACGGTTCCCGAGCTTCCGCAGCAGCCCGCCGCCAGCACGCCCGATAAGACGGTGATCGCCGGGCCGTCGCCAATACCACCTTCGCAGTTTCCGCCAGCCGCGCAGCAGTACCCACAGACACCCCCGCAGCAGCTGCCAACCACGCCGCTGCCGCCGCCAGGCGCCTACCAGGCGCCAAATATTCCCGGCGCCAACTTGCCGCCCGGCGCAGCCGCCCCGCCGCCAAAGTCGGGCAGCAACCTGTGGAAGATCCTTGGCATCATCGCCGCGATCGGCCTGGTGGCCTGCATAGCCCTCGCGGCCGGCGTGTTTATCTTGTTTCGGCGCGCCTCGGATCAGGCCGGTAGTGTGCTGGCCACCGCCGCCGCCGGCGTCTCGACGGTGCAGGCATTCCCTACGCCCGAAGCGCTCGCTACGCTGGAGGCCTTCGCCACACCCGAAGACCTGGCCACCCCCGCGCCCGAGCCGACCGCCGTGGCCGAGCCGACCGCCGTGGCCAATGGCGATAGCGGCGCGGGCGGCGCGGTGCTGCTGCGCGACACGTTCGATAGCCCCAGCGGCAGCAGCTTCGACGAGGGCGAAACCGACAACGCGATCTACAAGTTTGTCGATGGCACCTACACCGTGCAGTGCAAGCAGCCCAAGCTGATCCTCTGGCAGACCATGCGCGGCGATTATGGCAATGCCGCGATCTCGGTCGACGCAACCCTCGACGGCCCGAAAGACAGCGCCACCGGCCTGATCTTCCACTATCAGGATGATAAGAATTTTTACATCTTCACCATCGCCGGCGATAGCAGCTACAGCCTCGATCTGTACAAAGACGACCAGCTGACCAAGCTGATCGACTGGACGAACTCGCCGACAATCAAGGGCGCCGGACAAACCAACACGCTTCGCGTCGAAACCGAGGGCGATACAATTCGCCTGTATGCCAACGATGAGCTGCTCGACGAAATCAGCGACGCCACGTTCTCTCGCGGTAAAGCCGCCATTGCCGTCAATACATTCGACGACCCCAAGCTCACCGTGACATTCGACAACCTGCTGATCCGGGCGATCAAGTAGCGCCCGGCCGCAGCCGGCACGCGATCGTGCGATGGCATGCAGCGCTTGCGGCGCTGCATGCCATCGCAGTCTTGGAGGAAGCACCAATGATGATCGAAAGATTAAGAAACTGAAAACTACCAACCTACATACATTAATATCTTTTCGGCCGGTTATGCGGTATCATGCTGCATGAGCGCGTTCGCAACCCCCTCAATGCCGATCGGGGACATCTAACATCAGCCATGGCGATGGCCCGATCACCTGCAGTGTGCCGCCCTAACGCTTGGCTTCGCCGCTAGATATCTCAAAAGGAGATCCAATGAAAATCATTGTTGCCGGTACTGGATTTGTAGGTTTGACTCACGCAGCTGTCTGCTCGGAGTACGGCCATGAAGTGTATGCCTACGACATCGACGAGCGCAAGCTGAACGCTTACCGCTCGGCCGAGGCTGATCAGATCAACCACTACGTGAACGAGCCTGGCCTGGCCGACATTATCGCGGAAAATAAAGACCGCTACCTGTTCTTCTCGAGCGACCTCGAGACGATTATCGAGGGTACCGACGCGATCTTTCTGTGCCTGCCGACCCCGCCAAACGTCGATGGCTCGTCGGATCTGAGCTACTACTTCAAGGCGGTCGACCATATCTGCACGCTGCTGGCCAAGCGCGCCGACACGCGCCGGATCGTGCTGGTGAACAAGAGCACCGTGCCGATCGGCACCGCGCGCCAGCTCGAGCGCAAGCTGCGCGAGTACGAGGTGCCGAACGCCGGCGTGGCCTCGAACCCCGAGTTCCTGCCCGAGGGCGATGCCGTCGAGAAGTCGCGCCGCCCCGACCGCGTGGTGGTCGGCGCCGATACCGAAGAGGATTTCCGGATCATCCGGCGGATCTACTCGCAGTTCGTCAACCACGTGCGCATCCGCTATATCGAAACCACCCCCGAGACGGCCGAGTCGATCAAGTATGTGGCCAACACGCTGCTGCTGACATATATCTCGTTCTGGAACGGCGTGGGCGCGCGCCTGGGCGAAACATTCTCGAACATCCGCATGGAAGACCTGAAGCGCGGCGTCACGGCCGACAACCGCATCAGCACCTGGGGCTCGTACGTCTCGAACGGCGCCGGCGGCTCGTGCTTCGGCAAAGACATCCAGTCGCTGATCTACCAGCTGAAGACCTCGGGCCAGCCGACCGATATGCTCCAGTCGGTGTATAACATCAACGAGTACCAGAAGACCTACCTGATCGACCGGGCCAGCCGCGAGGCCGGCGCGCGCTTCAACCAGAAAAAGGTCGCCCTGCTCGGCCTGGCCTTCAAGCAGCGCACCAACGATATGCGCGACGCCTCGTCGCTCAAGGTGGTCGAGACGCTGCTGGCGCGCGGCGTGAGCGAGATCCGCGCCTACGACCCGGTGGCGATTGACGAGGCGCGGCGCTTCTTCAACCCCGAGAACAACCACCTGTTCGAGAAGATCAGCTACCACAAGACCGCCAAAGACGCCCTGGCCGGCACCGATATGCTGTTCATCTCGACCGACTGGGAAGAGTTCCGCGGTCTCTCGCGCACGATCGAGCAGGCGGTGAAGCCGCCGTACCTGGTGCTCGACGGCCGCCGCATGATCCCCGACTACAACGAGCTGACTGAGCGCGGCTACGGGTATATCGCGGTCGGCTCGCCCTACATGCCGCCGAAGTAGGCCGGCCAGGCGCTTTTGCCCCCACGGCATCGGCGCGCACGAAGACGAAGCGGCGCGGTGGCTTTGCCACCGCGCCGCTTCGTCTTCTGTTACCGGCGATGGCTTAT
>CALLYN010000351.1 GCA_937858455.1 uncultured Kouleothrix sp. | reverse complement strand
GCCACCGTCGCCACCATCGCAACGCTGATCGAGCCGCTCACCTCGACCGGGCTGGCCTGGCTGTTGTTCGGCGAGCAGCTTGGCCCGCTCGGGCTGCTCGGCGCGCTGCTGCTGCTTGGCGCGATCGGCCTGCTGTACGCCGGCACGACGCGCCAGGCCAGCGCCGCGACGGCCTGACGCCCGCCGCAAAGCGAGCGCCGGCTGGCCATGCCCTGCCGGCGCTCCACCCTCTTTTCCGCACGCCGGGCAAACTTCCCCGTGCTCATCGGGAACTCTTTCTCTGGTGCCGGCGCTGCCCGACTGCTACACTAAGCCCATTCAAGAGGTTTGGTGGCAGGGCCTCGCACACGCCGGCACAGCAATCTCCACGCCCACCACTAGCGCATGAGCAAGGGGACGAGCATATGTACACCGCGAGATTGCGCCAGCGCACGCCGGTGGCACACCCTGGCCGCGCGCGCGCCGGCCGCAACGATCGGATCGTGCGCGTGGCCGAGAAGCTGGCCTACCTGGTGTTGTTCACCGTTTTCTGCGCGTCACTGGCCGCCTGACGGCGCCAGAAAAATGTAAAAAGGAGCACCGCGATGAAGGCATTCGAGATCATGAACCCGAACGTCGTAACTGTGCGCGCCGATACCAGCGTCGAGACGATCGCCGGCCTGCTGATCCAGCACAACATCGGCGGCGTGCCGGTGGTCGATCAGCAGCGCCGCGTGCTCGGCATCGTCACCGAGCGCGACCTGTTCGTCAAGGACAAGGGCATCCCGTTTTCGGCGGTGAAGATCCCGACCATGTTCAAGCGCTGGGTCAACCCGCGCCAGCTCGACGAGATCTACGAGGCCGCGCGCCAGCACACCGCGGCCGACGTGATGACCAGCGACGTGATCTGCGTCAATTCGAACGAGGACGCCGAGGAGGTGGCCTGGCTCATGGTGCAGGCGAACCTCAAGCGCATCCCGGTGCTGCGCGACGGCCGCCTGATCGGCATCATCGCGCGCGGCGACATCCTGCGCCAGCTGGCGCGCAAGAACGCCACCGACAACGAGCTCGCGCTGGTGTAGGCCTGCGGCGCGCCACCGCACGCACGCTGTCGGCGAGAAGCCGCCGGCCATGGCCGCCCGCGCCGCTTCGGCCGGCAGCTGCTTGCGCGCCGAGGCGCGCAAGCTCTCAAAACTGTTATCTTTGTTTCACGGCCAAATAGTTCCCAAGATGAATAACCCGAGCCGGTTCTTCCCGCCACCGATCGCCTCCTGATGCGCTCGGTGGCATACCCATGCCAACGAGGGGTCATCGTTTTTGTGAACATAGCAGTGGTACTTTGGAACTATTGCCGAGGGTGCCATACAGCCCTTAGACTACAGCTACACCGGTTGCCCGCTCATTCGTGAAAGTAGTGAACGCTATGGCTGTATCGCGACGAGGATTTCTCGCCAGCGCGGCGACGCTTGGCGCGGCCATACCGGCCGCCTCTCTGTTTGATCCCATCCCCGTGGCCGGCGCGGCGCCGCAGCTCGCCGGCACAGCCCCGCCGCTCGCGCAGATCGCGCTCAACCGCATGGGCTTTGGCCCGCGCAAAGGCGATGTCGCCGCGTTCAACGCGCTGGGCGCCAGCGATAGCGCCCGCCTGGCGGCGTATGTCGAGCAGCAGCTCAACCCGGCCGCAATCGACGACAGCGCCTGCGACGCGCGCCTGGCCGCCGCGCGCCTCAAGATCCAGTACGACGCCAACACCGACCCCGACCCGGCCAAGAGCTACCCGGCGCGCAACGAGGCCGCGCCGCTTGGCACGCTGAGCCAGACGATCGCCGAGCTGTGGCCGCGCGCCCGTGGCGTGGCGCCCTACCAGCCCTGGAGCGAGCGCGTGCGCCCGTTCGAAGAGGTGCGCGTGGCCACCTGGCTGCGCGCGACATACAGCCGCCGCCAGCTGAACGAGCTGCTCGTCGACTTCTGGCACAACCACTTCAACGTCAACGCGTACGCCGATGCCACGATCGCCGCCACGTTCCCGCTCTACGACCGGATCATGCGCGCCAACTGCCTCGGCAACTTCCGCGCAATGCTCGAAGAAGTGGCCAAAAGCGTGGCAATGCAGTACTACCTCGACAACGTCAGCAACAAAGCCGGCGGCGGCGAGGGCGGCAACGAAAACTACGCCCGCGAGCTGTTCGAGCTGCACACGCTCGGCTCCGACAATTACCTGAAGTTCTACGACGACCGCGGCAGCGTCGGCACGATCACCTACAACGGCCAAACCTATGTGCGCGGCTATATCGACCGCGATGTCTACGAGGCCGCGCGCTGCCTCAGCGGCTGGACGCTCAACAATGGCCACTGGGAGCACCCCAACCCCGACGACGGCACGTTCTTGTTCTACAACGACTGGCACGACAACGCGTTGAAGATTGTGCTGGGCGTCAACTTCCCCTACAACCAGGGCATCAACGACGGCAAGCAGGTGTTCGACCTGCTGTGCGCGCACCCCGGCACCGCGCGCCATATCTGCGGCAAGCTGTGCCGCCGCCTGATTGGCGACGAGCCGCCGGGCAGTGTCGTCGAGGCCGCCGTGGCCACCTGGATGAACAACATCGCCGCGCCCGACCAGATCAAGCGCGTGGTTCGCACCATCCTGCTGTCCGACGCTTTCGCGACCACCTGGGGCAAAAAGGTCAAGCGCCCGTTCGAGCTCGTCGTATCGTACCTGCGCGCCACCGGCGCCGAGCTGCCGATCGACGAGCTGCTGCCCAACCCCAACGACGGCGACTACTGGGGCAGCCTGCTGTGGCTGTACGGCGCCGCCGGCCACCGGCTGTTCGAATGGCCCACGCCCACCGGCTTCCCCGATGTGGCCTCGTACTGGGCCAATACCAACGGCATGCTCTGGCGCTGGAACCTGCCCTATCTGATCACCCAGCCATGGGGCGGCAATGTCGCGCTCGACCTGCGCGCACAGACCGACGCCGACGTGCCCGGCGGCAGCTGCATCCAGATCGTCGACAGCTGGATCGGCAAGCTGTGCGGCTTCAGCATCACGCCGGCCGTGCGCACAGCCCTGATCGACTTCCTGGCCCAGAAGGCGCTCGGCGGCGACCCGACCCAGCCGCCCAGGCCGATGAACGGTGAGCCAAACAACAGCCAGATCATCAGCGAGCGGATCGCGGCGACGGTGCAGCTGCTCGCGATGTCGCCCGACTTCCAGGTTCGCTAACCGGCATACAACTCGCACGCGAAAGGGCATCAACCCATGACAACCCGACGACAGTTTCTGATCGGCTGCAGCGCGGCGATTGCCGCAATGGCCGGCGGCCGGGTGGGCAACCTGGTGTTCGCCGACCCGCGCGCTGCCGCCGCCGCCAACGACAATATGCTGGTGATGGTGTTTCTGCGCGGCGGCTGCGATGGCCTCAGCCTGGTGTCGCCCTACGACAACCCGATCTACGTCGCCAAGCGCGGCGATGCATCCAAAGACGGGATCGCGCTGAGCGGAGCTCTGCCAATCGCCCCGCAGAACCCGACCTTCGACAGCAGCCTGGGCCTGCACCCCAACGCCGCGCCGCTGAAAGACCTGTACGACCAGGGCCACCTGGCGATCGTGCACGCCTGCGGCCTCGACAACGACACCCGCAGCCATTTCGACGCCATGGACTACATCGAGCGCGGGACGCCCGACAACAAGAATATGTCGAGCGGCTGGCTTGCGCGCCACCTGCAGTGCACCCACCCCGACGGCCTGCTGCCATCGCTGGCGGCATCGCCGGCCGCGCCGGTGTCGCTGCTGGGCGAGCCAAACGCCGCCGCCGTCACCGACCCCGGCAGCTACAGCCTGAGCGGCCCCTGGCACTACACCGCCAACCCCGACACGCGCTACAAAGACGCGATGCTCAAGACGCTGGGCACGTTCTACAGCGGCGGCGACCTCGTGCAGCAGGCGGGGGCGCGCACGGTCGAAACGATCAAGGCGCTCGCCGGCACCGCGGCCTACACCCCCACCACCACATACCCCGAGGGCAGCTTCGGCGACTCGCTGCAGACGGTGGCGCAGATGATCAAGCTCGACCTGGGCTTGCGCATCGCGACGGTGGATTTTGGCGGATGGGATCACCACGAGAGCGAGGGCGTCAACGATACCTGGGGGCCGTTCTACCGCCTTACCGCCACGCTGGCGCAGGGCCTGAGCGCATTCTACAACGACCTGCCCGCCTACCAGGGCAAGCTGACGGTGGTAGTGATGAGCGAGTTCGGCCGGCGGCTCGGCAAAAACCTGAGCAACGGCACCGACCACGGCCACGGCAATGTGATGCTGGTGCTGGGCGGGCAGGTGAACGGCGGCAAAGTGTACGGCACCTGGCCGGGCCTGCAAGACGAAAACCTCGACCAGCGCGAGGATCTGCGGATCACAACCGACTTCCGCAGGGTGCTGAGCGAGGTTGTGGTGCGCCAGCTGGGCAACGGCAAGCTTGGCAGCGTGTTCCCTGGCATCACGCCGCAGATCTACAGCGCCGCCAACAGGCTGGGGATTGTGCAGGGCAGCGACCTGCCGATCGACTACAGCTCGGCGCTCAACCCGCTGTTTCTGCCGATCGCGCGGCGCTGAGCTGCCTGAGCAGCACCAGCGTAAACGCGCTGCCGGCGCCTGGCGCGCTGCGCACGCTCACAAAGCCGTCGTGCGCCTCGATCACATGCTTCACGATCGCCAGGCCCAGCCCCGCGCCCGAATGCGGCCGCGCCAGCGACGAGTCGACCTGGTAGAACGGCACGAAGATCCGCTCGATCGCCTCGGCCGGGATGCCGATGCCGCTGTCTTCTACGCGCACAATCAGGCGCGATGCGTCGTCGTGCAGCGCCACCCGAATGTAGCCGCCGTGCGGCGTAAACTTCAGGGCGTTGTCGAGCAGGTTGCGAAACGCCTGCTCAAGCGCCATCGCGTCGCCAAGGTAGGGCTGCGTCGGCTGGAGCATGCTCTCGAGCCGGACGCCCAGGCTGGCGGCGCGCGCCCGGCACTCGGCGAGCAGGCGCAGCATCATGTCGTAGATCGACACCGGCACGCGCCGGATCTGCGACGAGCGCACCTCCTGCAGGTACAGCAGGTTGTTGAGCTGGCGCGTCAGCATGTGCGCATTGCGCGCCACGACATCGATCGCCTGGCTCTGAGCCTCGCTGAGCGGGCCGAGCGTGCCGCGCTCAAACAGGTCGAGGTAGCCGAGGATCGACGTAAGCGGCGTACGCAGCTCGTGCGAGAGCGTGGCCAGGAACTGGCTTTTGAGCTGGTCGAGCACCTGCAGCTCGGCATTGGCGGCCATCAGCTCGCGCACCTGGTGCTCAAGCCGCTCGACGAGCTTGTGGTTGTACTCGCGCAGCAGCGCCGCCTCGGCGCCATGCGGCAGCGCCTCGCGCTTGCCGGCGATGAACTCCTGAAGCTGCTCGGGCAGCGTGCGCGGGTCGATCGGCTTGGTGATGTACCCGTCGCAGCCTGCCACCAGCGAACGCTCGCGCGCGCCGCTGCGGCTATCGGCCGTCACCGCGACGATCGGCACCTCGCGCAAGTGCTCCATCCCGCGCAGCCGCGTGGTGGTCTCGTAGCCATCGAGGCCAGGGATGTTGATATCGACCAGCACCAGCGAGGGGTGCGACTCGCGCGCCTGCGCCAGGCCGTCCGGGCCATCGCTCGCCAGCATCACCGTGTAGCCGCGCGCCTCGAGGATGCGGCGCACCAGCCGCTGGTTGTCGGCATTATCTTCGATGTACAGGATCGACGATCGGTTGAGCATAGCGCTGGATCGCCTTTCGCGCAATGATGGCTACGTTCGACACTCGGCATACTGCTACGCTGCGCCAACTGCGCGCTCGCGCGGCTCTTCGGGCGGCGGCGCGGCCTCGGGCAGCGCGCACGGCAGCGTGAAGGTGAAGGTGCTGCCCTGGCCGGGCAGGCTCTCGACCCAGATCTTGCCGCCGTGGGCCTCGACAAGGCGCCTGGCGATCGAGAGGCCCAGGCCGCTGCCCTGCTTGTCGCCGCGCCGCGCATTCACCTGCCGGAACTCCTCGAAGATCAGCGGCAGGTGCTCGGCCGCGATGCCGATGCCAGTGTCGCGCACGCTGATCGCGATATACGGCGTCACCCAGCGGCCGTCGCGCGTACGCACCGCGCCCTCGCCGGCGCTATCGCCGGCCGGGGCGGATGGCACCACGCAGCGCGCCGCCAGCAAGATCTCGCCCTGGTCGGTGAACTTCACCGCGTTCGACAGCAGGTTCAGCAGAATCTGGCGTACCTTGCCGACATCGGCGCGCGCCAGCGGCAGCCCCGGCTGCACGCTCGTGCGCAGCTTCACCGGCTTGTTGTGCAGCAGCCCACCAACCGTGTCGATCACATCGCCGATCAGCTTGCGCATATCGGCGCGCTCGATCTGCAGATCCAGCTTGCCTGCATCGATCCGCGAGAGGTCGAGCAGCTCGTTGATCAAGTGCAGGAGAAAGCGCCCATTCTGATTGATCGTCTTGAGATCCTCGCGCTGCATGGCCGAGATCGGACCGTCGAGCTCGTCGAGCATCACCGTTGAGAAACCGATAATCGCGTTCAGCGGGGTACGCAGCTCGTGCGAGATCGCCGCCAGAAACTGGCCCTTCAGCTGGTCGGCCTGCTGGGCGCGCGCCAGCGCCGTGCGCAGCTCGGTGGTGCGCTGCACCACCTGGCGCTCCAGCCCGGTGTACAGCTTGATGTTTTCGATCGTCAGGCCGGCCATGCTGGCGTAGGCCAGCAACTGCGCGGCGTCGCGCGCATTCACCACCCGGCCGCTGTACTGGTAGTCGGCCGAGAGCAGACCGATGATCTTTTCGCCGCGGCCGAAGATCGGCACCTGCACATACGAGTCGCTGCGCGACACCTGCTGCTTGGCCTGGAGCACGCGCGGGTGCTGCCAGGGGTTATCGACGATGACCGCCTGGCCGCTGCGGATGATATCGGCCTCGACCGTCTCGCTCTCGATCGTTATCGCCTGGGCGTTGGCGGTGGCCATAAACTCGGCCGCCTCGTCGGCGTGGTCGGCGCCGAACGATGCGCCGACTACCTGCAGCGTGGTGCCTTCGAGCATATACAGCGCCGCGCGCTCGAAGCCGAAATCCTCGCACACCGCGCGCGGGATGGCATCGAAGATCTGCGGCAGCGATAGGATCGCCTTGAAGCGGTTCGACACAGTGTTCAGCGTCGCCAGCTGGCGCAGGTTATCTTCAAGCTCGGCCACCTTCTGGTTCAGCGCGTTCGTCATGGCATTGAAGGAGACCACCAGGTCGCCGATCTCGTCGTTGCTGGCCTGCGGCATGCGGTGCTGCAGGTCGCCGGCGGCCACGCGCTGCGCGCTGCCCTGCAGCTGCA
>CALLYN010000350.1 GCA_937858455.1 uncultured Kouleothrix sp. | reverse complement strand
CATGTACTGCCTGTTCCGTCGTTCGCTCAACAACGAACATGTGGGTAAAGATTAGTGACAGGGGAGGGGGTAGGGGGAGGGGTCGACAGACGTTGCACGAGCCCTGCTTCAACGCGGTTGTTGCGTGCGGAGCGCGGAAAAAGCGCATACAATAGACTTTATCGCAAATACGGGAGCCATAGGGGCTTTGCCCCTCCGAACCGCCTTGGTGGGACGTCTGAGGATCGTATCGCTCTGCCGAAGAAGGAAACGCCGATGAAATGGTGCGCACTGCTCGTAGCGCTGCTGGCGGCTGGCGCAATCGCGCCGCATCCGGTCGCCAGCGCGGCGCTGCCGGATCTCGACGCCGCGTATATCGGCAGAACGCCGCGCTACGACTACGACGCGGCGAAGAACCAGCCGGCCGCCGGCGACCCAGTCGTGTTCGAGGGGCATATCGCCAACCGCGGCGGCACGGCGATCGGCTCGTTCGAATTCGCCTGGTACCTCGACGACCAGCTTGTGCAGAGCGGCACGTACCCAGGCTCGCTGGCGCCCGGCGCCACCGCCACGCTGTCGCTCAGCTGGAGCTGGCAGCCGGGCGCGCACACGCTCAGCCTGCGGCTCGATCCGGCCGGCAAGATCGCCGAAGTGTCCGAGCATAACAACCAGCTCGACGATCGCACCAGCGCGCTCGCGGTAGGCCTTTGGGTCGAGCAGGGCGTGTACGACTACTTCAACAGCCATCAGGCCCAGCTTGGCCTGGGCAGCGTCTCGTGGGACGATTGGGCGCAGCGCCAGCTGAGGGTGTGGAACGGCATGTTCGCCGCAGCCATTTCGCCGCTGACGCCGCAGGGAGTGCTCGATCGCGTGCGGCTCGACAAAGTGACCGTGGTGCCAAACGGCGCGCTGCCCGACTGCGCCACCAACTTCCCGGCAATCGACGATAAAACGATCGACTTGCAGTGGGGGTTCCCGGCCGAAGAGGTAGGCATCCCAAGCGGGCATTCGTGCGGCGCGCTGAACTACTATTTCGACAACCCAAGCGCGCAAAACATCGAGTATTCGCTGATGCACGAGCTTAGCCACGCGCGCTACCTGGTGGATCTGTATGGCTTCAATGTATATGCCAACGCGGCGTATCTTGCGGCGGCGGTGGGCAGCGCCAGCACCACGCTGCCGACCGACCGCGATGTCGAGCACGATGATAATTTCCCTACCCCCACGCACCTGGCGATCGACGGCGAGCTGGTGATCTGCCAGGCCAAGAGCGGCACCAGCTTCACCAGCTGTGCGCGCGGGGCCGAGGGCACGCACGCGCGCGCGCACGCCAGCGCGGCGCTGATCAATAATGCAGTAGTTGAGCTGCAGGATGGCCAGGGCAACCTGGTGCAGGGCAGCGCGGCGCTGCCGGTGCGCGGCACATGGGCCGATCACCTGTACTTCAACCGATACGTCGACGATATGATGGGCGGCGGCGACTGGACGGGCTACCGGACTCACTCGGCCTACGCGCTGAACCGGATCGCCGGGCGGCGGCCCCTATGCGGAAACTACAACGCGCCCTGCAATATCGGCGAGTATCTGAACGACATCCCGGCCCACAATGTTGTCGAGATCCGCGACAAGAGCAACCAGCCGCTGCGGCGGGCCAAGGTTGAGGTTTTTCAGGCCCAGCCGTTCGCGATCTGGTATGGCAAGCGCTTCCTCGAACCAGCAAACCTGAGCGTCGTCGCAGACTACCGGGGGCGCGCCGACCTGGGGGCGTTCCCGTTTGGCGATGCCCCGCCGATTGTGCACTCCTACGGCCAGAGCAGCGGAGTGCTGCTGCTGCGGATCTCGTCGGGCGGCGCGACGGCACTGCAGTTCTTCGAAGTCACGCAAGCAAACGAGGCGTTCTGGCAAGGCCAGCGCGACACGGCGGTGTATGTGCTGAATACCGACCTGCCGGCAGGATTGCCGGATCTGCAATACTATGTGCCGATCGCGCGGCAGAGCTAGCCGGGCAAAAAGCATATGCGCACATTTCTGCGGCTGAAAAACCAGCAGCCAGGCCACCTGCCGCCCGAGTTCGCCGGCGAAGAGCTGCGCTACCCCGAGGAGCTGGTAGGCACATTCCTGCGCCAGTTCACGCGCCCCGGCCAGGCCGTGCTCGACCCATTCGCGGGCTACGGCACCACGCTGGTAGTTGCCGAGGCCATGGGCCGCGCCGGGTTTGGCGTTGAGCCCGACGCACGGCGGGTGCGCTATGCCCGCGCGCGGCTGGCCCACTCCGAGCGGCTGGTTCATGGCGATGCCCGCGCGCTCGGCCAGTATGCCCTGCCGCCGATCGACTTCTGCATGGCCTCGCCGCCGTTCATGGCGCACGACGAGGCCGAGAATGTGATCAGCGGCGAGCGGCGCGCCGACGCGTACGCCAGCTACCTGGCCGACATCGCGCGGGTGTACGCGGGCCTGGCGCCGCTGCTGCGGCCGGGGGCGCGCGCCGTGATCGAGGTTGCGAACCTGAAGGGGCCAGGCGGCACGACCATGCTGGCCTGGGATGTTGCCCGCGCGGTGGCGCAGGCGCTGACCTTCGAGGGCGAGGTGGTGATCGGCTGGGATCGCTACGACTACGGCTACGACCACAGCTACTGCCTGGTGTTTCGCGCGTAAAAAAGGAGCTTCCTATGAGCACAGCAACCAAACCGCTGATGATCCTGGTGGCCGGGCCATACCGCTCGGGCACTGGCGACGACCCGGCCAAGATCGCGGCGAATGTGCACGCGATGAACGTGGCCGCGCTGCGGCTGTTTCGCGCCGGCCACATTCCCGTGCTCGGCGAGTGGTTCGCGCTGCCGCTGATCGAGACGGCCGGCTCGCAGGCGCTCGGCGACGCGGTCTTCACCGAGATCTTCCACCCGATTGCGCACGCCGTCGCGACGCGCTGCGACGCCTGTTTGCGCATCGGCGGGCCATCCGCCGGCGCCGACGGCATGGTCGAGCTGGCGCGCTCGCTTGGCCAGCAGGTGTTCTTGCGCATCGAGGATGTGCCGGGCTGCGGCTAGCGCTCGCCCGGCGCCTGCTCGAGCAGCAGCTCCATCAGCACGACGTCGAGCCAGCGGCCGAACTTGAAGCCGACCTGGTGCAGCCGCCCAGCCTCGGCAAAGCCGCAGCCGGCGTGCAGTTGTACGCTGGCTGCGCTCTCGGCGTCGATCACCGCGAGCATGCTGTGCATGCCGCGGGCGCGGGCCTCGTCGATCAGCGCCAGCATCAGCGCGCGGCCCAAGCCGCGCCCGCGGTAGGCCGCGTCGACGTACACCGAGTGCTCGACGGTGTAGCGGTAGCCCGCCCTCGGGCGAAACTGCGCGAACGTGCCAAAGCCCAGCACCGTGCCGCCCACCTCGGCCACCAGCACCGGGAAGCCCTGGCCGGTGCGCTCCTCGAACCAGGCGGTGCGCTGCGCCAGCGTGCTGGGCGCTTCGTCGTACGACGCGGTGGTGTTCAGCACGGCGTCGTTGTAGATCGCCAGGATGGCCGGCACGTCGGCGGCTGCGGCCGGGCGGATCGCCAGAGGCGCGGCCGGGCCAAGCTCCTTGCCGAAGCAGCGGCTCCACTCACGCTCGGCGTACTTGCCGTAGCACGGCACGCGGGCGTAGCCGGCGCGCTGATACAGCCGGATGGCGGCGTGCTGGCGGTCGCCGGTTTCGAGCATCAGCCGGGCGTAGCCAAAGCCGCGCGCCTGCGCCTCAAGCTCGGCCAGCACGGCCTGCGCCACGCCCTGGCCGCGCGCTTCGGGCGCCACAAACATGCGCTTCACCTCGGCCGTATCGAGCGGGTTTGTGTCGGCCATCGGGCGGATGGCCCCGCAGCCCACCGGCCGGCCGGCCAGCCGCGCCACGACAAACGCCGCGCGCGGCACCTGCGCATCGGCCGGCACAAACGCGCCGCTGCCGTCGTCGCCATACACTTGCGCCAGCTCGGCCGAAAGCTGCCGGATCAGCGCGAGCGCATCGGGGTGCTGCGGGTCGACGCACGTAACCGTGAGGTTGGTGGCTTGCACATGCATGGGGCGGCTCTTTCTATTTGCGCGCTTTGCGATCGCCCCTGAGCGTAGCCGATTGTGCGCTATACTGCAAGCGGATAGCGCGAATAGCTGCTATCGGTTTTTGTGATACCCAGGAGCAGGCATGGACACCGAGCAGCTGGTGATGTTTGAGCGGATCGCGCGCGAGGGCAGCTTTAGCCGGGCCGCCTGGGCGCTGGGCGTGGCCCAGCCGACGGTGAGCGCGCGGGTACAGGCGCTGGAGCGGGCAGTCGGCGGCCAGCTGTTTGTGCGCGGCAGCCGGGGCGTGGCGCTCACCGACCTGGGGGCCAGCTTTTTGCCATTTGCGCGCCGCGCGCTCGAAGTGCTCGACGCGCACGGCGTCGGGGCCGTCCGCCGAGAAGGCGAGGGCGTGCCCGCCGCCGAGCTCCTCGCGGCTGCCTAGCATGGGGTTCTTCCCGGAGAAGAACTCGATCGTGTTGAAGACGATCGCGTCGACGAAGAGGCAGACGTCGTAGACCGGGATGATGATCATCCCGAGGAACAGGAGCCACTTGATCCACTTGTTCGAGCTGACGCCGTCGTTGAACTTCCACACCTTCTGGGTGAGGCCGAAGCTGCCGAAGCAGCCGGCGGCGAGGGTCGCGGTCGAAGTGGCGGCAGGTTGGGTCGGCGATGGCATCGGCGTCGGGGCGAACATGGCTGGAAATCACGAACCGCTGGTGAGCGGCAAGGATCGGAAGTATGGGTTCCCATTGAATAGTCATGAAAACATCGTGGTTTGACGAGGGAGAAAAAGCAAGTTTCAACAAGTGTCAATCGACCAACAGCTGCGGAATATTGCATGCGTGATTCGGTTCTTTTCGTCGACCCAACTCCGTTCGCTTCGCCGAAAACCTTCGGGCCGCTTGTGACCACGAAT
>CALLYN010000349.1 GCA_937858455.1 uncultured Kouleothrix sp. | reverse complement strand
GGGCGCGGTCACGGATGATCGCGCGGCCCTCGTCCTCGTTGGTGCCGTCGAGCCGCACCACGATGGGCAGGGTCGCCCCCAGCTTCCCGAGGGCGGTCAGCAGGCCCTCGGCGACCTCGTCGCAACGGGGGATGCCGCCGAAGATGTTGATGAGGAGGACCTTGACCTTCTCATCGGAGAGCAGGACCTCGAGGGCGGTGACGACCTCGTCGGCCTTCGAGCCGCCGCCCGGCTCCGACGATATCGTGGCCACGCCGATCGCCGCGCGCCCTACCCGCGCCAGCCTGTTCGACCGGCCCGAGTCCAAGGCCCGGCCGGCCGAGCCGTCTAAAGCCAAAGAGCCTAAGGCGCCCGCCAAGCCCGGCGAGCATACGCTGCTCACGAACCTGCTGGCCTCCGAGCCTGGCCCGGCCGCCAAGCCGCCCGCCGCAGTGGTGCAAGAGCCGTTCGACGGCTTTGAGGTGCCGGCAGTGCACCACGCCTGGCCGCTGCCGACATTCGAGCTGCTCGATACCTACGCGGCCGGGTCGATCTCCGACGAAGAGCTCAAGATCAAGTCGCGCCTGATCGAAGATACCCTCGCGAGCTTCAAGGTCGAGGCCCAGGTGGTTGGCGTCAACACCGGCCCGGCGGTCACGCAGTTCGAGCTGCAGCCCGCGGTTGGCGTGAAGGTCAGCAAGATCACCACGCTCGAGAAAGATCTGGCGCTGGCGCTGGCGGCACACTCGATCCGCATCGAGGCGCCCATCCCCGGCAAGTCGGTGCTGGGCATCGAGATCCCCAACTCTTCGATCTCGATCGTCGGCATGCGCGACGTGATCGAGAGCGGCACCTTCGATAGCTCGAAGGCCCGCCTGAAGCTGCCGCTCGGCGAGGATGTGTCGGGCCAGGCGGTGATCGCCGGCATGGAGCGCATGCCCCACCTGCTGGTGGCCGGCAGCACCGGCTCGGGCAAGAGCGTCGCGGTCAACTGCTTTGTGTGCGCGCTGCTGATGAAGCACACGCCCGAAGACTTGAAGTTCATCATGGTCGACCCGAAGATGGTCGAGCTGATCGTCTACAACAATATTCCGCACCTGCTCTCGCCGGTGGTCACCGAGCTCGAGCGCGTCGTGCCGACGCTCAAGTGGGCCGTGAAAGAGATGGAGCGGCGCTACAAGGTGTTCGCCAAGCACGGCTTCCGCAACATCGATAGCTACAAGCAGGCCGCGCGCCGCCGCGCCGATCTCGAGCCGATGCCGTATATCGTGATCATCATCGACGAGCTGGCCGACCTGATGATGATGGCGCCCGACGAGGTCGAGACGCTGATCTGCCGCCTGGCCCAGATGGCGCGCGCCACCGGCATCCACCTGATCATCGCCACGCAGCGCCCATCGGTCGACGTCGTCACCGGCCTGATCAAGGCCAACTTCCCCTCGCGCATCGCCTTCGCCGTCACATCCCAGATCGACTCGCGCGTGATCCTCGATATGAACGGCGCCGAGCAGCTGCTGGGGCGCGGCGATATGCTCTATATGGCCGCCGACGCCGCCAAGCCCATCCGCGTGCAGGGCACGTACGTCTCCGATGCCGAGGTCGAGCGCATTGTCACGTTCTGGCGCAACGCCCACCCCCCCGCCGCGACGAACGACGAACCACGAACCACGAACGACGGTCAGGCGTCGGCCCAAAGCTCCAAGCTCCAAGCTCCAAGCTCAGAGCTCAAGGGGCCGGGCGAGTTCCTGAGCGTCGAGGAGCAAGACGCGCTGCTGCCCGAGGCGATCAAGCTCGTGAAGCAGCATCAGCGCGCCTCGGCCTCGCTGCTGCAGCGCCGGCTGCGGATCGGCTACAGCAAGGCAGCCCAGCTGATCGACCTGCTCGAGCAGCAGGGCGTGGTCGGCCCGGCCGAGGATGGCCGCTCGCGCGAGGTGCTGCAGGATAATTCGTAGCGGCGCTCCGCGAGGCTGCCTGAATGCTGCGCCCAGACAGGAGCGCGAGCGGCGCCCAGCCCAGTCCACTGCTCCTGACATCGCTGCCCGGATGCTGAAGCTTGAAAGGATCGAGGATGCCCAACCAACCCACCAATCACCTGCCAATATTCGACGGCCACAACGATGTGCTGCTGGCGCTCTACGAGGGCAAGCGCGGCCCAGGCGTTACATTCTTCGACCGCAGCGCCGACGGGCATATCGATCTGCCGCGCGCGCGCGAGGGCGGCTTCGGCGGCGGCTTCTTCGCCGTGTACCTCCCGCCCGATCCGAGCCAGCCCGCGCCGCCCGAGCCCGACGATGCCACCAACCCGCCGCTGCCGCCGCCGCTGAGCCTGGCGTACGCCCAGCGCACCACCATGGCCATGACGGCGCTGCTCTTCCAGATCGAAAACCAGTCGCAGGGCCAGGTCAAGGTTGTACGCACGGCCGACGAGCTGGCCGCCTGCCTGAGCAGCGGCATTATGGCGGCGATTCTGCACTTCGAGGGCGCCGAGCCGATCGACCCCGAGCTGCACGCGCTCGAAGTGTTCTACCAGGCCGGCCTGCGCTCGATCGGGCCGGTGTGGAGCCGCGCAAACGCCTTCGCCGAGGGCGTGCCATTCCGTTTCCCGCACTCGCCCGACACCGGCCCCGGCCTCACCGACGCCGGCCGCGCGCTGGTGCGCGAGTGCAACCGCCTCGGCATCATGATCGACCTCTCGCATATCAACGAGCAGGGCTTCTGGGATGTCGCGAAGATCTCCGACGCGCCGCTGGTGGCCACGCACTCGAATGTGCACGCGCTCTGCCCCTCGCCGCGCAACCTGACCGACCGCCAGCTCGACGCGATCCGCGAGTCCGACGGCATGGTCGGGCTGAATTTCTTCGTGGGCTTTTTACGCGCCGATGGGGCGAACAACGCCGATACGCCGCTCGAGGTGATGGTGCAACATATCGACTACTTGGTCGAGAAGCTGGGGATCGAGCGCGTTGGCATCGGCTCGGATTTCGACGGCGCGCGCGTGCCGCAGGCGATTGGCGACGTAGCGGGCTTGCCTAAGCTCGTTGCTGCGCTGCGCCAGAGCGGCTTCGACGACGCCTCGCTGCGCAAGCTGGCGTACGAAAACTGGCTGCGCGTGCTGCGTAAAACCTGGAAGCAGTAACGCTGGGCATCAGCGCTCGTGGCTGCGCTCGAGCGGCCTGCGCTCGATCAGCAGGTTGATCTGCTTGAGGAAGAAATCGATCTCGAACGGCTTGGAGATGATCGACGAGCAGCCAGCCGCGCGCGCGCGCTCGATATCGCCGGGCAGCGTGTGCGCGGTGAAGGCGATCACCGGGATCGTGCTGGTGGCCGGGTTCGATTTCAGCTGGCGCGTGGCCTCCCAGCCGTCGAGCCGCGGCAGCGACAGATCCATCAGGATCACGTCGGGCTGAATGCGCGCGGCCGTAGTGAGCGCGCTGGCCCCGTCGCCGACGCATACGACGGAGTGGCCGGCGTCGAGCAGGATCAGCTCGGCGATGTTCCGATTATCGGGGGCGTCTTCAACGATGAGAATATGCGCCACCTTACACCTCGCTACTGAACGCCTAGTCGCAGCCTGCGTGTTGTAGTGTAAAACGATGATCGCGAGTCCGGGCGCTGATTGATCGACTTGTACTGATTCCAAACGCGCCGGCGACGCGACGAGATTCGGGCTGGGGATTGCAATTTTTTCATCATAGAAATACCACCGGCGCGCTGACGCTGGTGGTATTTCTTTGCAGCGGGGTATGGGAAAGCTGGCCTGGCGCCACAGGCTAGACGATCTCGATCGGCTTGGCAAAGGCCTTCTGAAAAAGCCCGGCGCGGCGGTTGGCATCCCAGATCTCCACGGCCGCGTCGCCGACGGTGCGCGTGATCACGCGCACGGTATCGCCCAGCTCGACATGCAGGCTCTGCACCACCTGGCTCTTGCTGCGCTCGAGGTACTCGGCCAGGCGCAGCATCGCCGCCAGCCGCGCCACGCGCTCGCCGTCGGAGGGGTGCAGGATCTTGCGATAATCGTCGACCGACACCTCGCCTTTGCGGTGGTAGCGCACCAGCAGGGCCAGCAGCACCATCTCGCGCTGGCTGAAGCCTTGCAGCGCCGAATTTAGCACCAGGTACGCGCCGTGCTTGTGGTGATCGTAGTAGCCCACCGCCACGCCAATATCGTGCACCAGCGCCGCGTAGCCCAGCAGCTCGCGCTCCCACTCACCATAGCCGTGCAGCGGCCGCAGCTGGTCGAACAGCGAGAGCGAGAGATCGCGCACTTTGGCGCAGTGGATAGCCTCGTAGTTATACACCCGCGCCAGGTTCTGCACGCTGAAGCCGCGCATGTCTGAAAACAGCGGCGGCGACTCGCCCACCAGAAAGTGTTCGTAGAACAGCCCTTCGCGCAGCCCCTGGCCGCAGACAAGAATGCTCTCGAAGCGGCCGCGCTCCATGAGCTGCTGCAAGATCACCGCGCCGGCCACGATCACGTCGGCGCGGTCGCGGCTGAGCCCCGGCACCTCCGCGCGCTCGCGCAAGCTCAGGCCGCGCAGCATGCCGATGATCTCGTCGAGGCGCGCGCGGCCGAAGCTATAGCCGTGCACCCGGTCGAGCGGGTAGCCGCTGAGCTTCTGGTCTATCTCGGCCAGCGTCCGGATCGTGCCGCCAATGCCGGCCAGCGTGGTGCCGCGCGCGTCGCCCAGCCAGCCCACTTCGGCGAAGCTCGCGGCGGCGGCATCCTGCAAAGCCTTGAAATCGCGGCTGCTGATCGGGTCGGAGCGCACGTAGCGCTCGGTGAAGCGCACCACGCCCACTGGGCGGCTGAACGAGCGCACAAACCCGCGCCCGCGAATAGCCGTCACCTGCGCGCTGCCGCCGCCGATGTCGACCAAAAAGCCGTCGCGCAGGTCGAGCGCGTTGACGGCGCCGAGGTAGCCGTAGTAGGCTTCCTCGTCGGCCGAGAGCACGCGCAGCTTCAAGCCCGACTCGCGGGCCACGCGCGTGAGAAACTCCGCCTGGTTGGTTGCCTCGCGGGTGGCGCTGGTGGCCACCGGCACGATTTTGGTGACGCCCGTCGACTTGCAGTAGCCATGAAACATCTTCATGGCCTCGACGCCGCGCGCCATCGGGGCAGGCTGAAGCTGCCCGTCCTCGCCGACCCCTTCGGCCAGGCGCACGGTCTCGCGCACTTCGTCGAGCAGGCGAAACGAATGATGCGGTGTGTAGCTCATCACCACCAGGCGCGTGGTGTTCGAGCCAAGGTCGATGACGCCGATGCGTTCTTGCATCGATCAATGTCCTTGCGCGTGCTGCTCGCTTAGCTGGCGATCGAGCCGCGTGGCAATGTCGCGATACATATCGCCGCGCATTTGGGCGGCGCGCAGCCTGCGCTGAAGCAGTACTATCCAGCCGGCGGCGCCGACACAAGCCAGAATCGCTAGAAGATTCCGCATATACGTAAGCTCCTCGTAAATCATGCGCTCATTGTACCTGATCCAGGTACGTGCGACAAATACACCGGGATGTTGCCCGCGACGGTACGCCCGCCGCTTGCGGCTGCGTAGCGCGCCAGCGCAGATGCGCCGCGCCTGGTACAATGGCGCCATTTCGCACAAGCGGCGCCGCTGGCGCGGCAGCAGATCGGTGTAGAGCTATGTTCGAGGCTTTGTTTCGTGGCCGGCGGCTGTGGGCGACGCTGGCGGTGGTGGCTGGCGCGCTGATCCTGGCGCGCCTGGGCATCTGGCAGCTCGACCGGCTGGCGCAGCGCCGGGCGGTCAACGCGGCGATCGGGGCGCGCCGCGCCGAGCCGGCGGCGCAGCTGAATACCGCGCTGGCGCAGGACGCCACCCAGGAGTATCGGCGCGTCGAGCTGCGCGGCGTGTTCGACTCGGCTCAGGAGATCGTGCAGCGCAACCGCACGCTCGACGGCGCGCCGGGCGTGCATGTGCTCACGCCGCTGCGCTTCACCGACGCGCAGGGCCACCAGCTGGCGGTGCTCGTCGATCGCGGATGGCTGCCGCAGAGCATGGCCGGGCCAGCAGAGCGCGCCGCCTACGCCGCGCCAGGCGGCCAGGTGGCGCTGCTCGGCCAGATCCGGCGCTCGCAAGAGGACTTTGGCGGCCCCAGCGATCCGCCGCTCAGCGCCGAGCGGCCGCGCCTCGACGCGTGGTTTCATGTCGACCCGCAGCGCGTCGCGCAGCAAACTGGCTACCCGCTGCTGCCTGTGTTTATCGAGCAGCTGCCGGCAGCAGGCGACCCGGCGCTGCCCAAGCGCGACCCGCTGACCGACCTGGGCGAAGGCCCACACCTGGGCTACGCCATCCAGTGGTTCGCGTTCGCGGTCATTCTGCTGGTGGGCTACCTGGCGCTCAGCTACCAGCGGCTGCGCAGAAGAGACGCGGAGCGGCGGCCGGCCGAGGCAAAGCTTTAGGGGCTTGGAAAGTCCACATCATCCCGCTTGGTGGGGGCGCGGGGCGGCAAAGCCGCCCCCGATATGCTCTTTTCGCGCTGTGGCAGAGCCGCGGCTCTGCCACAGCGCGAAAAACGAATACCTTTGGGGTGTCTGCGACCCTCCA
>CALLYN010000348.1 GCA_937858455.1 uncultured Kouleothrix sp. | reverse complement strand
GGCCCGGCTCGGCGGACGCGAGATCGCGGCCATCGCCGGCGCCATCCTGGCGGCGCGGGTGCGGCGCATCCCGGTCGTGCTCGACGGCTATATCACCACCAGCGCCGCGCTGGTGGCGCACGCGCTCGCGCCCGAGCTGCGGCATAGCTTGATCGCGGCGCATCGCTCGGCCGAGCCGGGCCACCGCGTCGCGCTCGAGTTTCTGGGCCTGCAGCCGCTGCTGGCGCTCGACATGCGCCTGGGCGAGGGCAGCGGCGCGGCGCTGGCCCTGCCGATGATCGGCGCGGCGGCGCGGCTGATGCGCGATATGGCCACCTTCGAGCAGGCCGGAGTCGACGATAAGCTGGCGCGCTGAGCGCGGCTGCGGTTCTCTTCTCCGTATCGTTGCCATTTTCCGCGCGCAGCGCGGAAAATGGACACAGAAGATCAACACGTCTATGCTGCCGCAGGCTCAATCTCCTGCCTTGAGGAAGCTGAATCACGCAAGTGCCTAACTCCTATCCTTTTTGGTACGCCTTGCCCGGCTTTGCCCGCCAGGCCGTACCAAAAAGAAAGTGAACAAACGATCGGTATGAACACACGCACCTGGCTGGCCTGGCTGCTGGCGGCGCTGCTGGTGGCCGGCCTGACAACCAACCCGCTGTACTTATTGCTGGTGCTGCTGTCGGCGACGCTGGTGTTTCTGGCGTGCCGCACCAATACACCGCTGGCGCGCGCTTACCGGCTGTTCTTTCTGGCCGGCCTGGTGCTGTGGATCGGCTATGTTGTCTTTGCCGTGGTGACGGTCGGCGGCACGCGCGGCGCGACGGTGCTGCTGCGCCTGCCAAAGCTGACGCTCCCCGCGCTGCTTGGCGGCGTTACCCTGGGCGGGCCGATCAGCGCCGAAGACCTGGCGTGGGGCGCGCTGCGCGGCTTGCGCCTGTGGGCCTTGCTGACGATCTTCGGCACGTTCAATGCGCTGATCAATCACTACCGGCTGCTGCGCCTGGCGCCGCGCTCGTTCTTTCACGCCGGGCTGGTTGCGACGATCGCCGTCGCCTTTGTGCCGCAGATCCTGCGCTCCTCGCAAACGATCGTCGAGTCGCAGCGTATTCGCGGCCACCGCTTTCGCGGGGCGCGCAGCTACCTGCCGCTGGTGGCGCCGCTGCTGGCCAGCAGCCTCGAGACGTCGATCGAGCTGGCCGAGGCGCTCGACGCGCGCGGCTATGGCCGCACCCGCGTGGCCGATCTGCGGCTTGGCCGCCAGCAGCTGCTGGTGCTCGGCGGGCTGCTGCTGCTCGGCGCCGGGCTGTTTGGCTGGCTGTACTATGGCGCGCCTGCGGCTGCTCCGGCTCTGGCGCTGATCGGCGCAGGCGGGCTGGCGCTCTTGCTGGCGCTGCGCGCGCTCGGCCGGCTGATCCCGCGCACGACCTACCGCCGCGAGCGCTGGCGCCGCCACGATTCGCTGGCCGTGGCCGCTGCCGCAGTGTGTGCGGCAAGCTGGCTTGGCCTCTGGCTTGCCGGCGCGGCGGGCATGCAGTACAACCCCTACCCGCTGCTCAGGCCGCCGGCCTTTCATCCGCTCGCCGGTATCGCCGCCGCGCTGCTGGCCGCGCCCGCGCTGTTCGCCCCGGCGCGCCAGCGCATCCTCACGCGCCGCAAGCGTACCGCCCGGCCACACGCCGCGCCGCGCGCGCGGCCAGTGCCCAGATACGAGCCGCCCGTGATTGCCGACCACAAATCGCCCTAGATCGTTTATACTACTCTGAGTAGCATCGGCGGCACACCGGGCTGCACCGGCTCGCGAGCACCTGGCCGCTATGCCGTGCCAGCCGAGCATCGTGCCAGTGCGATGCCTGGTGTCGCGGCGGTGCGCACGCCGCTGGCGCGCATCTCCCCGCCGTGCCGCACTGCTCGTTAAAGATCAGTGAAACATTCAGCTCTGACGCAACATCGATCACGTTTTGATCAGGTATAATCAGGGCAGACAGTTTAGACTCTGTAGTAAGTGCCGCACCAATCGGCGCAGGTCTGATTCCCGTCGCGCAAGCGACGAATAGCACCAGACCGTGTACCTGTAAGGAGCCATCTCATGCCAGAGGACCGTGGCACCGCAAACGACCTCGAGCCGCGCTTCTACCCGAACT
>CALLYN010000347.1 GCA_937858455.1 uncultured Kouleothrix sp. | reverse complement strand
CAGGTCCCGCATCCGGACCCCGCCGGCCACGAACTGCAGGGCCGCCAGCGCGCTGTTCATCGCCGCCGCCAGCGCCTTGTTGGCGAGCGCGGTGGTGATGGCGATGGCGGTGGGGGTGAGGCCGTCGAGCAGGGCCGCGGCCTTGACCTCGAGCGCCTCGTTGTAGGCCCGGTTGATCTCGGCCCACAGCAGCTGGGAGAGCTGCGGGTTGCCGCCCTGGTCGATGGTCTCCCGGGTGATCTCCACCTTGCCGGAGACCGCGGTCGGGGTGATGGTCTGCCCGGTGGTGGTGAACGCCCCGGGGGTGGGCTCGGCGCCCTCGGTGTGGTTGGCGACCAGACCGGAGCTGGAGTTGAACTTCGGCACCGTGAACGGCGTCGAGTCGGTCAGGGAGCCCTTGACGATGGCGTCCCAGATCGGGGTGTTGAACTCCAGGGCGCCGACCCACAGGTCGGGCCGGTTGCGGGCCGGGTTGAGCTCTTCGACGTCGGACTTGACGACGGCGAACGCGGCCTGCATGAACTGGTTGAGCCGGAGCATGGCGTCGCCGCCACCGGCCCGGTTCTGCGCGGCGGCGAAGATGTCGCCGCTGTGGCCGGGAATATTCGCGCTCGAGCGCTCGCCGCCCGTCGCTGGCCAGCTCTGGATGTCCTTGGGGATCGTGAGGTGCGCGACGGTGCGCCGGCTCAGCGCGGTTTTCATCGCCTCGTCGAGCGCGCCGACCACGTGCGCCGGCCCGCTGACGCGCTGGTTGTAGGCGGCCACGTCCATGAACAGCTTGTCGAGGTCGACATCCTGCTGGTAGCGCGTGCCGATCAGGTCGTGAAAGGTGTGGCCGGTGATCGCCAGCACCGGCGCACCGTCCATCTTGGCGTCGTACAGGCCGTTGAGCAGGTGGATGCCGCCGGGGCCGGAGGTGGCCAGGCATACGCCCGGCCGGCCGGTGAACTTGGCGTAGCCGCAGGCCGCGAAGGCGGCGGCCTCCTCGTGGCGCACCTGGATGAAGCGGATCTTGGCCTGGTTGGTGCGCAGCGCCTCGAAGATGCCGTTGATGCCATCGCCGGGCAGGCCAAAGATCGTGTCGACACCCCAGTCGATCAAGCGCTCGACCAGCAGGTCGGCGGCGGTTTTTGCCATGGTATTCGTCCTTAGCGCAGGCTATCACGCATCTGAACCGGGTTTGACGAAAGACGGAAGACGGCGCTGTTTCGTCTTCCGTCTTTCGTCCTTAAAACTCGGATCGAACCTGTGGTAGCCTGTTCTTAGCAAGCCGGTATTAGCGGGGCTACACAGCATAAACTGCGCCGCGATCGGGCTAAAGCCCTTGCCCGGCGCACGATTGTAGAAATATGCGGTCGGACGTATACTATGCGCAGAATCGCCCCCAGAACTGTCAAGCACGCGGTGTAGAAAGCCAGGAGAGTTTCATGAGCATAGCGCGATCGGTCTACATCGGCACCGACGGCGGCGCCACCACCTCGAAGATCGGCGGCGTGTGGGAGGACGGCACCGCCGTAGCGACCGACCTGCTGCAGCGGCCGACCAACGCGCACCTCGGGCCCGAGGCCGTAGTCAACGGCTGGGTCGCGGCCATCGGCGCATACCTCGAGCAAAACCAGCTGACGTGGGCGCAGGTGCAGGGGGTGGGGGTGGCGATCCCAGGGCCGCGCCGCAGCTACGGCGTGCTCGAGCGCGGGCCGAACCTGCCCGAGAGCTTTGTCGGCTTCGACGTGTACACCGCGTACCACCGCGCGCTCGCGGCGCAGGCCGGGCGCCCGGTCGCGCTGTTCGTCGGCAACGACGGCAACATGGGCGGCGTGGCCGAAGCCCAGCGCGTGCGCGGCAGCGGCAAGGGCAGCGTGGTGATGCTGGCGCCCGGCTCGGGCCTTGGCTGCGCCTATATCGACGGCAACGGCCTGCCGCTCGACGGCGACACCTTGGCGGGGATGGAGGCCAGCCACATGCCGGCGCCGCTGCACCTGCTCGGCGCCGAGGCCTACCCGTGCGGCTGCGGCCGCAGCTGGGGCTGCATCGAGATGTACACCGCGCTGGCGGGCCTGCCCTACCTGCTGGCCGAGAGGCTGAAGCACTACCCCGATCACCCGCTGGCCGCCTCGCCGCTCGGCCCCAAGGAGCGCGCGCTCAGCCTGCGCGGCCTGGCGCAGCAGGGCGACGCGCTGGCGGTCGAGCTGTTCGACTTCCAGGCGCGCGCGCTGGGGCTGCACGTTGCCAACCTGGCGATGGCGCTCGACCCGCAGTTCGTGGTGATCGGCGGCGGCCTGATGGATACCGCCGCCACCACCGACGCGTTTCGCGAGCGCTATTTGCGCATCGTGCGCGAGACCGCCGCGCCGTACCTCTGGCCGGCCCAGCGCGAGCGCATCGAGATCGTGGCGGCTACGCTCGGCGATCTGTCGCAGGCCATCGGCGCGGCGCTGGTGGCGCTGTATGAGCATAACGAGTAAGCGTTGGAGCGTTGGAGCGAGGGAGCGGAGAGTGGAGAGCGGGGGAGCGGAGACCTCGGCCTGCGCCTATGCCCAAGGGCCAACCATCACCCGTACCCGCGCCACGAGGCATGCACCACCAGCGTCGCACACGCACCGGCATTCATTATGGGGCCTGGGGCGAAGCCCCAGCAGGGGGATGCAAGGGGCGGCTGCCCGCCCTTTGCGCGGGGTACGGGGGCGCGTAGCCCCCGAATGTCCTCAGGCGCAGAGCAGGTCACGGGGGCGCAGCCCCCGGCGCAGCCCGAGAGGGAGAAGGCGCGCACGATGCGCGCCCTACGGGAAAGGCCGTGCCACTGGCAACGTCAGACGCTCATGCCTCAGATTGAACCAGCACGTCATTCTGTGCCACAAGGCATGCACCACCGGCGTCGCACACGCACCGGCATTCATTACGGGGTCCGGGGCGAAGCCCCAGCAGGGGGATGCAAAGGGTGGCTGCCCGCCCTTTGCGCGGGGCACGGGGGCGCAGCCCCCGAAAGCCCTCAGGCGCAGAGCAGGGCACGGGGCGCGCAGCCCCCGGCGCAGCCCGAGAGGGAGAAGGCGCGCACGATGCGCGCCCTACGGGAAAGGCCGTGCCAACATCAACGCCGTATGCTCATGCCTCAAGGGCAAACCATCACCCGTACCCGCGCCACGAGGCATCCGCCACCGGCGTGGCACACGCACCGGCATTCATTATGGGGCCTGGGGCGAAGCCCCAGCAGGGGGATGCAAGGGGCGGCTGCCCGCCCTTTGCGCGGGGCACGGGGGCGCAGCCCCCGAAGGCGTCTGGGGCGCGGGGCCGCGCAGGTATTTGTCATCGGTTAAGGTATGCCCGTACCTGTCAAGCTGGCATCAGGAAGCGGTGGAGCGACCAGGGCCA
>CALLYN010000346.1 GCA_937858455.1 uncultured Kouleothrix sp. | reverse complement strand
TGCGTCGAGGTTGGGCGCCTGCTCGGCCAGCTCAAGCGCGGCGGTGCCGGCGCCGGCCATGATCCGCGGGTCGTCGTAGGGCGGCACCAGCGTCATGCCGCGCTCGGCGGCGATCGCGCGCGCGAATGCCTCGCGGTCGTCGCGCAGCCGGTCGTAGAAGATCACCTCGGCGCCGTAGCCGCGCGTGGCGGCGACTTTTACGGCCGGCGCGTCGCTGGGCATGCAGATCACCGCCGGGGTGCCAAGCAGCTGGGCGGCCAGCGCCACGCCCTGGGCGTGGTTGCCCGACGAGAATGCCAGCACGCCGTGGGCGCGCGCGTCTGCGGGCAGCTGGCAGATCGTATTGTAGGCGCCGCGGAACTTAAACGCGCCGCCGCGCTGCAGGTTCTCGCACTTGAGGAACACCTGGCGGCCGGCCAGCGCATCGAGCGTGCGCGAGGTGACGACGGGGGTAACGTGCGCGGCGCCGCTCAGCCGGGCGCGGGCGGCCTGCACATCGCTGAATGTGACAAGATCGGCTTGGCTCACTGTGGTATGGTTCCTTTGCTTTGGGCCGGTTGCGGCGGGCTTACGCGCGGTAGGCCGCCAGGTTAGCGGCGATCTGCTGGCTGTGGATGCGGTCGTGATCGGCCAGCGCGGCGATGCTCTCGCCGACGGTGATCGGGCCGCGCGTGGGGTGCAGGCCGGGGCGCGCCAGCTGGCCGGGCCGCAGGGTGCGCAGAAACTCGACATACTCGGCGCGCGACTCGGCCATGGCGTGTAGCAGAAAGGCGAGCTGCTTGCGGTGGTAGTCGCGCTGGCGCACCCAGTCGGGATCCACCGCCGCGAGCGCGGGGTTTTCGCTGGCCAGCATCTGGCGTACGCGGCCGGGCCATAGCGCACCGACATCGAGCATGTGGCCGACTATCTCGAGGATCGACCACTCGCCGTCGGCCGGGCGGAAGTGCAGCTCGGCGTCGCTCAGCTGGCTGAGCTGCTGCGCGAGCTGAGCCGGGAAGGCGGCCAGCGCGTCGATCTGCGCGGCAAATGTATCGCTCATGGCGTTCTCCTTTCAGCAACACGAGTGATGTGGCCGGCCCCGCGCGGCGGGGGTGGCAGTCTGCGCCATTGTAGCAGATTCGTGCCCGGCCGCGAAATTCTGCTAGAATAGGGCAACAGCCGATCGAAGAGAGGGTTGCTATGTTCAACTTAAGCAATCACCCGCACCGCCGCTACAACCCGCTGAGCCAGGAGTGGGTGCTGGTGTCGCCGCACCGCACGCAGCGCCCGTGGCAAGGCCAGGTCGAGCAGACTGCGCCCGAGCAGCGGCCGGCCTACGACCCAGCCTGCTACCTGTGCCCCGGCAACGAGCGCGCTGGCGGGCTACACAACCCGCAGTACGAGCATACGTTTGTGTTCACCAACGACTTTGCCGCGCTGCTGCCCGATACGCCGGCCGGCGAGTTTGCGCGCGGCGCGGAGGGCGCCGACACGCCGCTGCTGCGCGCGGTGAGCGAGCGCGGCACCTGCCGGGTGGTGTGCTTCTCGCCGCGCCACGACCTGACGCTGGCAGAGATGGACGTGGCCGCGCTTGCCAGCGTAGTGGATATCTGGGTGGCGCAGTACCAGGAGCTTGGCGCGCTGCCGCAGATCGGCTATGTGCAGATCTTCGAGAACCGTGGCGCTATGATGGGCGCCAGCAACCCGCACCCGCACGGCCAGATCTGGGCCACCGAGCACCTGCCGCTCAACGTGGCGCGCGAGCAGGCCGCCCAGGCCGAGTACTACGCCGCGCATGGCCGCACGCTGCTCGGCGACTACCTGGCGATCGAGGAGGGCGACGGCGCGCGGCTGGTGGTGGCGAACGACCACTTCGTGGCGCTGGTGCCGTTCTGGGCGGTCTGGCCATTTGAAACGCTGGTGATCAGCCGGCGCCCGGTCGGCGCGCTGCCCGACCTGACGGCCGCCGAGCGCGCGGGCCTGGCCGATATTCTTCGCTCTCTGACCACGCGCTACGACAACCTGTTCAATGTGTCGTTCCCCTACTCCATGGGCTTTCACCAGCGCCCGACCGATGGCCAGGAGCACCCGGAGTGGCATCTGCACGCGCACTTTTACCCGCCGCTGCTGCGCTCGGCCACCGTACGCAAGTTTATGGTCGGCTTTGAGCTGCTGGCCGAGGCCCAGCGCGACATCACCGCCGAAAGCGCGGC
>CALLYN010000345.1 GCA_937858455.1 uncultured Kouleothrix sp. | reverse complement strand
CAGCGCGACCGCCTCGTCGCCGTCGAGATATTCCACCCCATCGATCATCTGCATGGTAGCACTCCTGACGCTCCGGATGCCTTGATGCTAGTATAGCGGTTATTGATTCGCCGAGTCAATATATATGCAACCCTTTCTCTTTAAGATGCCCTGCCCGATGAAGCCGGGCAGGGCCTTAGAAGCTGCCTGAAAGGGTGGTTTGGAACGACGAAGTCCCCTCAAATATCACTCGTTCTGGCGGGCGGCGGCCACGAATGTGGCCGCCACCCGCCATACAGCAAGTGATCAGCTCAAAGAGTATGAGCTACGGCGGAATGGGAATCAATATATATAAAGTAGTATTGATATATATCAAGTACCGTGCTAGGATAAAGCACGCGATGCGTCTGCCGCAGCGAGCGGCGGTGTTTTCCGTACGGAGGAGCAACCCTATGGCTAGCGAAACGCCAACACGCGGGCTAGAGAATGTGGTGGTGGCCAGCACCCACCTGAGCGCGATCGACGGCAACGCCGGCAACCTGAGCTATGTTGGATACAACATTCACGATCTGGCGGCGCGCGCCGGCTTCGAAGAGGTGGCGTACCTGCTATGGCACGGCGATCTGCCGCTCGCCGCCGAGCTGGGCGCGTTCGGCGCGCGCCTGGCAGCCGAGCGCGCGCTAACCGCCGACGAGCTGGCGCTTGTGCGCGGCATCGCCGCGCGCGGCCACGGCATGGACGCGCTACGCACGCTGGTTTCGGGCCTGGCGCAGCTCGACGACCAGGCGGCCGAAACCAGCGACGAGCATGTCGAGCGCATCGGCGTGCGCGTGCTGGCGAAGATGCCGACGCTGATTGCCGCCTGGGATCGCATGCGCCGCGGCGCTGCGCCAGTTGCGCCCGACCCGAACCTGCCGCATGCCGCCAACTTTCTGTATATGCTGCGCGGCACGCCCCCCGCGCCGGCCGAGGCGCATGCCTTCGACTGCTACATGGTGCTGCTGGCCGAGCACGGCCTGAACGCCTCGACCTTCGCGGCGCGGGTGGCCATCGG
Organism: uncultured Kouleothrix sp.; assembly: GCA_937858455.1. Taxonomy (GTDB): domain Bacteria; phylum Chloroflexota; class Chloroflexia; order Chloroflexales; family Roseiflexaceae; genus Kouleothrix. The sequence goes on along the minus strand of CALLYN010000345.1, from coordinate 471 downwards.
CGCGCAGGCCGACGCATACTGCGCACTGGTAGCGGCGATCGGCACGCTGAAGGGCTTGCTGCACGGCGGCGCAAACCAGAAAGCGATGGAGACATTCCTGGCGATCGAGCAGCCCGACCGCGCCGCCGAGTATATCGAGAGCTTGCTGGCGGCCCATGGCCGGCTGATGGGCGTGGGCCACCGGATCTACAAGGTCGAAGACCCGCGCGTGCGGCATCTGCGGCGGCAGGTTCAGCTGCTAGCCGCAGGCGGCGAAAGCCGCTGGCAGGCCATCGCCGACGCAGTTGGCCGGGTGGTAGCCGAGCACCCGCACTTCACACGCCGCCAGCTCAACCCAAACGTCGAGTTCTACAGCGCGCCGCTGCTGTATACCCTCGGCCTGCCGCTCGACCTTTTCACCGCGGCGTTCGCGCTTAGCCGCGTGGCCGGCTGGGTCGGGCACATCCGCGAGCAGCTGGCCGACAACCGGCT
>CALLYN010000344.1 GCA_937858455.1 uncultured Kouleothrix sp. | reverse complement strand
GCCCTCTCGCGGAATGCACAGGCATTGGAAGGTGTAGTAGCCGGGCGTCTGCTGGCCGGTCAGGTAGAAGATGTTCTCCGGCCCGCTCAGCAGCGCGAGATCGAGCCCGCGCTCGCCCATGGCTGTGCGCACGCGCGCCTGGCGGGCCGCGTATTCGGCCTGGGGAAAGACCGATTCCGCACCCTGCGGCACGCGCTGCAGCAGTTCGTCCAGCGTCGGTTCGGCCATGTCGTGCGATGCCTTGTTGCATGCGGGCGCGGGATGCGGCCGCATCGTTGCGGGGAAGATTGCACAATATCGCCCCTGTTATGCATCTCAAGTCCCATCCTGCATTCCGGTCGCGGGCTGCTTGCCGGCGCGGCGTCGGTGTTCGGGCAGGCGCTCGCCGCCGGCCGTCACGATCGCCCGGTCGCCTGGCTTGGCCGAGGTCGGCCGCTCGGCCCGCACCACCGTCGCCGTCACAAATGGCTCGCCGCGCGCGCTCAGCTCGGCCGCACGTGCGAAGAAATTATCAGCCATAGAGCACCAGAATTTCCACCACAGAGGCACGGAGGGCACAGAGATCCAAAATATGGCATCTCCGTGCGCTCTGTGTCTCCGTGGTGAAATAACAGCTTTAGTCAGTTACGCCGTGCTCGCGCAGCAGCTTCCACACCTTCATCGGCGTGATCGGGATGTCGATGTGGCGCACGCCCAGGTGCCACAGCGCGTCGACCACCGCGTTGGCGATTGCCGGCGGCGCGCCCACGGTCGGCGACTCGCCCACGCCCTTGGCGCCGATCGGGTGGTGCGGCGATGGCGTGATCGTCTTGCCCAGCTCCCACTTCGGCGTCTCCACCGCTGTCGGCAGCAGGTAGTCCGAGAATGTGCCGGTCAGGTTCACGCCATTCTCGTCGTAGACGATCTCTTCGAACAGCGCTGGCGCCAGGCCCATCGTCAGGCCGCCGTGGATCTGGCCCTCCACCACCAGCGGGTTGATGATATTGCCGCAGTCGTCTACCGCGACGAAGCGCCGGATCTTCACCTCGCCGGTGCCTTTGTCGATGTCCACCACCGCGATATACGAGCCGAACGGGAAGGTCAGGTTCGGCGGATCGTAGTAGTCGGTGGCCTCGAGCCCGGCCTCCATGCCCGGCGGGTGGTTGGTGTAGGCCGCGAACGCGATGTCCTGGATCGTCTTGGCCTGGTCGGGCGAGCCCTGCACCTGCCAGCGGTCGACATTCCACTCCAGGTCGTCTTCGCTCACCTCGAGCAGGTAGGCGGCGATCTTGCGCGCCTTGGCCTTGATCTTGCGCGCGGCCATGGCCGCCGCCGCGCCGGCCGTCGGCGTCGAGCGGCTCGCGTAGGTGCCCAGGCCGTAGGGCGCGGTGTCGGTGTCGCCCTCCTCCACCTCGACATCGCCGGCCGGCAGGCCCAGCTCCTCGGCCACGATCTGGGCGTAGGTGGTCTCGTGGCCCTGGCCCTGGCTCTTGGTGCCGAAGCGCGCGATTGCCTTGCCGGTCGGGTGAATGCGGATCTCGGCGCTATCGAACATCTTGATCCCCAGGATGTCGTAGTCGCGCGAGGGGCCGGCGCCTACCACCTCGGTGAAGCTCGAGATGCCAATGCCCATCAGCTCGCCGCGCGCGCGCTTCTCGGCCTGCTCGCGCCGCAGGTCGTCGTAGCCGATCAGCTCCATGGCCACGCGCAGCGCCTCGGCGTAGTTGCCGCTGTCGTACTCCCAGCCGGTGGGCGATTTGTACGGGAACTGCTCGGGCTGGATGAAGTTTCTCATGCGGAACGCGGCCGGGTCTTCGCCGAGATCGTGCGCCATGATATCGGCCATGCGCTCGATCATGTGCACGGCTTCGGTCACCCGGAACGAGCAGCGGTAGGCCACGCCGCCCGGCGGCTTGGTGGTGTACACGCCGTCGACGGCAATATGCGCGGCCTGCATGTCGTACGAGCCGGTGCAGATGCTGTAGAGCCCAGCCGGGAACTTCGAGGGGTTGGCGGCGGCGTCGGCAGCGCCGTTGTCGGCCAGCGTCTTCACGCGCAGCCCGGTGATCTTGCCGCTGGCGTCGGCGGCCATCTCGGCGGTGATGTGATAGTCGCGCGCGAACGAGTCGGCCTGCAGGTTCTCGCTGCGATCCTCGATCCACTTCACCGGCCGGCCGGTCACAATGCTGGCCACCGCGCAGCAGACATAGCCGGGGTACACCGGCACCTTGCCGCCGAAGCCGCCGCCGATGTCGGGCGAGATGATCTGGATCTTCTGCTCGGGGATGCCGCTCACCAGCGCGAACACGGTGCGGTGCGCGTGCGGCGCCTGCGAGGTCATGTAGATCCGCAGCTTGCCGGTAGCCTTGTTGAAGTCGGCGACCATGCCGCACGTCTCGATCGAGGCGACGTGGATGCGCGGGATGTGCATGTACTGGCGCACCACGTGCGCGGCCTGGCCGAACACTTGGTCGGTCGCGTCGCGGCTGCCGGCCTCCCAGTGCCAGATGTGGTTGGTCTTCTCGGCCTTGTCGTCGCGAACGATCACCTCGTCCTTGAGCGCCTCGAATGGGTCGACCACTGGCGGCAGCGGCTCGTACTCGACGTCGACGTGCTGCACGGCATCGGCGGCGGTGTAGCGGTCGGTCGCCACCACCACGCACACCTCCTGCGCGTAGTACACCACCTTCTCGATCGGCAGCACCATCTGCGTGTCCGACATGAGTGTGGGCATCCAGTGCAGGTTGCCGGCGTTCTTCAGGTCTTCGCCGGTGATCACGGCCAGCACGCCGGGGATCTTCAGCGCGGCGCTGGCGTCGATCTTTTTGATCTTGGCGTGCGCGTAGGGGCTGCGCACGATGTCCATGTACAGCATGCCCGGCAGCTTTACGTCGTCGACATAGTTGCCACGCCCCTGGATGAAGCGCGGGTCTTCCTTGCGCTTCATGCGGTGGCCCATGCCGCACACATTCGCCGGGGTGGTGACGCGCACGTCGTGGGTCGTCGGCACGTTCGCCGAGGTGCCGGCCGGCTTGGGCGTGTGGTGCTCGAAGCGGTCGTCGAGGTGGCGGCCGCCGCTCAGATCGAGCTCATGCATCGGGTTGTCGGTCATGCCGCCACCTCCTCGGGCTGCTCGCGCAGCTTCGCAGCGGCGTACTGGATCGCCTCGACGATCTTGACGTAGCCGGTGCAGCGGCATAGGTTGCCCGAAATGCCGTGGCGGATCTCGTCTTCGCTCGGGTTGGGGTTGGCGGCCAGCAGCGCCTTCGCGGTCATGATCATGCCGGGGGTGCAGAAGCCGCACTGCAGGCCGTGCTGCTCCCAGAAGCCTTCCTGGAGCGGGTGCAGGTTGCCTCCCTGCGCCACGCCCTCGATCGTCTCGACGCTATGGCCGTCGGCCTGCACCGCGAACATGGTGCAGCTCTTGATCGGCCGGCCGTCCAGCAGCACGGTGCACGCGCCGCAGCTGGTGGTATCGCAGCCGATGTGTGTGCCGGTGAGGCTGAGCTGCTCGCGGATGTAGTGCACCAGCAGCAGCCGGCTATCGACCTCGCCGCCGCGTGTTTCGCCGTTGACGGTGACGGAGATGGTGTGTTTGCTCATGGATGCTTTCCTCGCGATCGATTTCTTGGGGCGAAGCGTTCGCCCTTACGGTCGCCGGATCGTCTCGGTGGGGCGAAGCATTCGCCCTTACGGTCGGGCGGATGCTCGCTCGGCGGCCTTGCGCGCGGCGCGCTTCACCAGCACGCGCACCAGGTCGCGCTTGTACTCGGCGGTGCCGCGCAGATCCGATGAAGGGTCGCACTCGGCGGCGGCGGCGCGCCCGGCTGCCTCGAGCGTCGCCTCGCTCAGCTCCTGACCCACCAGGGCGGCCTCGGCGCCCGCCGATCGCATGGGCGCCGGGCTGACGTTGGTGAGCGCCACGCGCGCGGCAGATACGCGGCTGCCGTCGATCGCCAGCTGCACGGCCACTGCGGCCACGGCGTAGTCGCCGACTTTGCGCTCGATCTTGAGGTAGGCGCCGCCGGCGCCGGGCTGGGGCTTGGGGATGCGGATCTCGGTCAGCAGCTCGTCGTGGGCGAGCGCGGTTTCGAACAGGCCGAGGAAGAAATCGTCGATCGGGATGTGGCGCTCGCCGCCGGGGCCGCGCGCCACCATCTCGGCGCCATAGGCCAGCATCACGGCCGGGTGGTCGTTGGCCGGGTCGGCGTGCGCGATATTGCCGCCAACGGTGGCGCGATTGCGCACCAGCGGGTCGGCGATCACGCGGGCGGCGTCGGCGAGCAGCGGGTAGCCGCGCATCAGCTCGGCGGCGTGCTCGAGCGCGTGCTCGCGCGTCAGCGCGCCGATCGCGAGGTAGCCGGCCTCCTCGCGCAGATACTCAAGCCCGGCCACGCGGTTGATGTCGATCAGCACGGTCGGCGATGCGAGCCGAAAGCGCATTGCCGGGATGAGGCTCTGGCCGCCGGCCAGGATCTTGGCGTCGTCGCCGTGGGCCGCCAGCGCCGCGATCGCCTCGTCGATCGTGCTCGGCGCAAGGTAGTCGAAGGTTCCTGGGATCATCATTGCTCCCTTCGCGTTCAGGTCTGAACCATTCGATGGCGTGGTTGCGATGGCGATGTCGGTTGGCTGCGCTCCTTTCTTCGCTTGCCGAGCTGTGGCGCACTATAGCGCGCTGCTACGCCGAATTCGGCACAATCAGCGGCTGCGCGCCCGGCCAAGCTGGCCGAGCTGATCCGCCAGGTTGGCCAGGCTTTGAAAATTATGGATCGGCAGCAGGTCGTCGGCCTGCTCTAGCGCCGCGCGCATGCCGCCGACACGCGGCTGGTAGCCGGCGCGGCCGGCCAGCGGGTTGAGCCAGATCAGCCGGTGGCAGCGGCGCCGCAGAAAGCGCAGCTCGCGCGCCAGCACGGCGCCGTCGCCCTGCTCCCAGCCATCGCTGATCACCAGCACTACCGCGCCGCGCCCGAGCACGCGGCCGGCCCACTGGCGGTTGAAGGTGTGCAGGCTTTCGCCGATGCGCGTGCCGCCGGCCCAGTCGACCACCTCGCGCGCGGCTGCGTCGATCGCCTGGTCGATGTTGCGCACGCGCAGCTGCCCGGTGACGCGCGTCAGCCGCGTGCCGAACACAAAGCACTCGACGCGCGCCAGGCTGTGGGCCACGCTGTACAGGAACTGCAGCAGCAGCCGGGCGTACTTTTCCATCGAGCCGCTGATGTCGGCGATCAGCACCAGCGGGCGCTGGCGCAGCGTGCGGCGCTGCCACGCCAGCTGCAGCGGCACGCCGCCATGTGTCGCCGCTTCGCGCACGATCGCGCGCATGTGCAGCTGATCGCCAGCGCGGTCGCGCCGCCGCCGCCGCGTCTCGCGCAGGCTGATCTGCCAGCGCAGCCGGGCGATCAGCCGCTTGATCTGCTCGAGCTCCTCGGGCGTCATCTGCGAGAAGTCTTTACGCTGCAATATCTCGGCGCTGCTGGCTGTGCCTGATTTATCGCTCACGTCGACCTCGGGGTCGCCCAGGCGCGCTTTGTAGGCCATATACGTCACGATCGTGAACGGCTGCTCGCGGCGCTTGTGGCGCGGCGCGCGTGGCATTGTCTGGCGCGCGCGCGCCAGCTCGGCGCTCGGCCGGCGCCAGAACCGGCTGAAGATCGCGTCGAACAGCCGCAGGTGCTCGTGGCGGCGGATCAGCAGGCTGCGCGCGGTGTGGTACACCTGCTCGCGCTCGCCCAGGTCGATCCATTCCAGCGCGCGCGCCAGCTCGAGCACCTGGTCGGTGCCGATTGGGATGCCGGCCTGGCGCAGCAGCCCGGCAAACAGCACACAGTTATTCAGAAACGCGCGGCCTTGGGTTTCCATGTGTGGCAATCATTGTTAGGGCTTACGCAGTTGGCGCGCTCAGCCTTCCGCAGAAGGGTGGTTTGGTGGGACTTTGTCCCTCCAAGTTTCCACTTTTTCTGGCGGGTGGCGGCCACATTCGTGGCCGCCACCCG
>CALLYN010000343.1 GCA_937858455.1 uncultured Kouleothrix sp. | reverse complement strand
GTGTTCTGGAACTGGGATCCGCGCGAGACCTCGATCCTGGTGCTGCTGCTGATCTATGCCGCCTACTTCGCGCTGCGCTCGGCGATCGACGACCCCGAGCGGCGGCGGCGGCTGGCGGCAGCGTACAACCTGTTCGCCGCTGTGACAATGCCGTTTCTGCTGTTTGTCGCGCCGCGCGTGGCCGAGAGCACGCTGCACCCGAACTGCGCGTTCATCCAGGGCAGCAAGTGCGACGGCATCACGCTCACCACCCAGCCCGGTGGCGCGCGCATCGGCCAGCTCGGCAGCTCCGATATCGTGCTCGAGCTGGTTGGGCTCGAGCAGCGCGGCGGCCTGGCGGTGGCCAAGGTAAACGTGCGCGGCGCGGGCGGCGCGGCGCTTGGCACGCTCGAGCCGACATTCGAGCTCGGCAGCCGCAAGCCGGCCGACCGGCCGAACTTCGAAGGCCAGCGCTTCACCCTCGCGCTGGAAGACGCCGACCTGGCCACCGGCACCGTGCGCCTGAACATGGAGGCTCCCGGCACCGGCCTGCTCGCGAATGGGCGCACCCTGCTCACCTTCCTTGCCTCGATCGCCGGCTTCACTGCATTGTTTGTATGGATGTATCGCCTGCGCGCCGACATGCTCGTGCTGCACGAGCGGCTGATCGGGCGGGAGGGCAGCTATGCCGAACTTCCTACTTGACCCTGGTGTCGCGATCTACGCAGCGCTCGCCGTGGCGCTGGTGGTGTGGCTGGGCATCTTCGCGTTTCTGTGGCGGCTCGATCAGCAGGCGCGCGAGCTGCGCCGCCGGCTCGACCAGCCGCCGCGCGCCGAGGCCAGCGCGCCACGCGCCACGCTCGAGGTGCGCAACCCGCACCCGAACGCGCGCGCCGTAACCAATGATGAATAGGAGCATTCCATGGCAACCGCATCCAGCGATTTTGGCCGGCGCGGTTTCGTGCTGAAGCCGCTGCATATCATCGGTCTGGCGATCATTGCTCTGGCGATCGGGCTGGGCTACTACGGCCTCAACAGCGCGCTGCGCCCCTACACCACCAGCGTGGCCGAGGCCATGAGCACCGGGCGCGGCGTGCAGCTGGCCGGCTTCTTGGTGCCCGGCGAGCAGGGCAGCTACGACGCCCAGAACAACTTTACATTCAAGATGCAGGACGCCACCGGCAAGATTGTTCAGGTGGTGTACCCGAGGGTCAAGCCCGCCAACTTCGAGAAGGCCGTCAGCATTGTGGCGATCGGCCACTACGACACGGCCAAAGGCGTGTTCCAGGCCGACGACATGCTGGTGAAGTGCCCCTCGAAGTACCAGGAGCAGCTCGACCAGAGCAAGGGATGAGCGCTGAGCCCGCCACGCGAGCGCTCAAAGCTCGGCACGCCAAACTCAAACGTGGAGTCACGCTATGTACCTACTCGGCACGATACTGATCATCTGCGGCATCGCAGCGGCGGCGGTGGCCAGCACGAGCTACGCGCTCGTGACGCGCGGCAATGCCGCGGCGCTGGCGTATGGCCGCATTGGTACGCGCGCCACCTTTGGCATGGTGCTGGCGATCGTCGCGCTGATTGTGTACGCCTTCCTGGCGCGCCGCTATGATATCCAGTATGTCTACGACTACAGCTCGGCCGACCTTGAGTTTGGCTTTAGAATGGCGGCGATGTGGGCCGGCCAGCCCGGCTCGTTCGTGGTGTGGGCGCTGTGGGGCCTGCTGGCGGCGCAGCTGCTGATCCGCCGCACGCGCCACAACGAGCCGTACGTGCTCAGCGTGCTGATGCTGCTGCAGGCCGCGCTGCTGGTGTTCATGCTCGTGCGCAACCCGTTTGTGCCCTACACCGACCCTTCCACCGGCGCTGCGGCGGCCCCGGCCGACGGCAAGGGCCTGAACGAGCTGCTGCACAACCCCTGGATGATCATCCACCCGCCGATCCTGTTCGTGGGCTACGCGCTCATGGCCGTGCCGTTCGCGTTCGCGATCGCCGGGCTGTGGCGGCGCGACTACGACGGCTGGGCGCGCGCGGCGCTGCCCTGGGCACTGGCGGCCTGGGCCTTCCTGGGCCTGGCGCTGCTGCTGGGCGGCTACTGGGCCTACGAGACGCTGAACTGGGGCGGGTACTGGGGCTGGGATCCGGTGGAGAACTCGTCGCTGGTGCCGTGGCTTACCTCCACCGCGCTGGTGCACACCCTGCTGATCCAGCGCACCAGCGGCGGCATGCGCCGGACGAATTTCGCCCTGGCGATCCTGACGTACGTGCTGGTGTTCTACGCCACCTTCCTGACGCGCACCGGCGTGCTGTCGTCGTTCTCGGTGCACTCGTTCGTGGCCGAGGGCCTGAAGAATATCATGACCGGCACCCTGGCGGCGCTGGCGCTGTTCAGCGCGGGCTTCCTGGCGCTGCGCTGGCGCGACATCCCCAGCCGCCCGATCTCGGACAAGCTGCTCTCGCGCGATAGCTTCTTCGTGTTGATGGCGCTTGGCCTGATTGTGATCGCCACGGTGGTGGCCGTCGGCACCTCGATGCCAGTGATCTCGGCGATCCCCGGCGTCGGCAATGCGCTGCAGGGCTTCTTCGGCGCGGCCTTCGAGCTCGACCGCGGCCAGAATGTCGACCCAAGCGCGCCGGCGTTCAGCGACGGGCGCTTCGGCCTGGTGGCAAGCTTCTACCACGCCACCGTGCCGCCGCTGGCGATCATCCTGGTGCTCCTGATGGTCGTCGGCCCGCTGCTGGGCTGGCGCGACACCAATGTGCGCCACCTGCTGCGCGCGCTGCGCTGGCCGGCGCTGGCGGCGGTGCTGGTGGCCTGC
>CALLYN010000342.1 GCA_937858455.1 uncultured Kouleothrix sp. | reverse complement strand
AACGGGCGGCACTCGGGCACGGCAAAGCCGGCGCGCAGCGGGATGCCGGCCAGCAGCGCCAGCGCCGCGCCCCACCAGTGATCGTCGCGCGCGATGATCGCCGCGTCGTAGCGCGCGGCGCGCAGCAGGGCGGCGTAGCGTAGCAGCAGCAGGTAGGGCCGCGCCAGCGACCGAAGCATATCGCGATACGCCGACAAGAAGAACGCCAGGCGCGGCCATGGGCCGGCGTTATGCTGTTGTTCCGCCGCCCCGCCGTGGCCGGCAGGCGGCCGGCGCTCGAAGCCGGGGAATGGGCACTCGAGCAGGTGATCGACGTCGGGGTTGCGCGCCAGCAGCATGCTGGCCCAGGGCCCGACCAGCGCGCTGATCTCGGCATTCGGCAGGCGCAGGCGCAGCGCCGCGAGCGCGGGCGTGGCTAGCAGCACGTCGCCAAGGTGATCGGGCTTGATCAGCAGCACCGACGCGACCGCAGCGGGCTGGCGGCGGGCGAACGGGCGCGCGAGAAGCGCAAGCGAGCGCAGAAACCAGAGCCGCAAAAGTCGCTTCATCATGATTGGCACGGCGTATGTGGCCGGCGCTCGTGTCTCCGGCAGACAGGGAAGCGCGAGGGGCTATGCCCCTCGCGCACCTCAAACAGGCCCTTAGAACAGCATGGCCCCGGCCTCGCGACCCAGCTGGCGCAGGCGCTCGCCGAGCGGCTTGCGGCCGTCGGACTCCATCTGGTCGGCCAGCTCGTTCAGGCGCTTGACGAACGCGGTGGTGATCATTGCCGGATTCTGGCGCAGCAGCTTGGTGGCGTCCTGCGGCTTCTCGGCCTGGAGCAGCTGGTTGATAAAGCGCTCCTCGGGAGTGAGCGCCTCTTCGAGCACCTGGTTGGCCAGGCGCTCGATCTCGGCCAGCCGCTGCACCGCCGCGGCATTGCCGGCGCGCTCGGCCGCGACCATATTGGCCTGCAGCACCAGGAAGAACGCCTCGTTGATCTGCTCGCGGTCGGCGCGCAGCGCCTCGGCGGTGTCGGGGGCGTTGATGATGCGCTGCAGCACCGTCGCGCCGGCCTCGAATAGCTCCTGGGCCTGCTGATCCATGCGCTCGACGGTGGCGACGATCTGGGCGCGCCGGGCGGTGAGTTGCTCGGCGGCGGCGGTATCGCCGGCGGCGCTGGCCGCTTCGATGCGCTGCGTCCAGGCTTCGAAGAAGCCGTAGTCGATCACCGGGCGGTGCTCGGCGATCAGCAGCTCGAGGCCGTCGTCGGGCGCGCTGGCGAGCTGATCGATGATCGCGTCGAGCTCGTCGTCGCCGATCTCTTCGATGGCCTCTTCGGCGCCACCCTCGAGCTGCGAGGCGTCGAAGCCGGTCAGCTCGACGAGCTTGTCGCGCAGCGCGATCAAGATCTGCGCCGACTCATCGCGGCCGGCCTGCAGGCTCGACTCGGCGAACACCGTGAGCGTGGCGAAGAAATCGTAGTCGAGCTCGCCCTTGTGCTGGGCCACCGCAGCCTGGAGCTGATCGTCGCCAAGCTCGAAGGCCTCGGCCATCTGGCTGATCAGCTCGACGCGCTTGCGCTGGGCCTCGATCGTCTCGCGCGAGATGCCATCGGCCTCTAGGATCGTATCGACCAGCGAGTTCAGCGTGAGAAAGCGCTTGGGGGCGAGCAGGTAGCCTTTAGGGGCGCTCTGCGGCAGCGCGCGCATGAGCATGCTGGTGGCGTCGCCGACAAAGCGCTCTTGCTCTTCCGGCCGGGCGTTCAGCTGCTGCGGGAAGTGCACCAGAAACAGCTGCTTGGCCGGGTCGTGGTAGATCAGCGGCGCGGCGATCATAGCTGGCGTGCCGCAGTTCGGGCACACGGCCATGTTGAGCTGCCCGGCCAGCAGGTAGTTCTTCAGCTCGGGCTGCAGGCCAACATCTATCAGCGTAAAGACCTGCGCGCGCATGGGGGCGCGGCAGTTCGGGCAGTTCAGCTGGATCACTTGGGGCGCAGGCACAGACATCGTACAAGGGTTCCTTTCTCAACGAAGCGCGCCGGGAGGCCCGGCGCGCAAGTAGCATCCTCGTCTGAACGGGTATTATAGCACATTGGGTATGTGGCACCGTGCGCGGCCAGGTATGCTATACTGCGCGGCGCATCCCTGATATTCGAGCGCTACTCTCTGCCCTGCTAGCGATTACGCAAGACAAGGAGCGATCTATGCTTGTGCTTTCGGCCTCCGATGTGCGCCGCGCCGCGCCGATGCCGGCCGCGATCGACGCGGTGGCGGGCGCGTTCGCGCAGCTTTCGCGCGGCCAGGCGAACGTGCCGCTGCGCGTGCCGATCGGCCAGGCCGGGCACGACTCGCACACCTTCTTTATGCCGGCGCTGCTGGCCGAGAGCGGCGCGCTGGGGCTGAAGGTGGTGTCGGTGTTTCCCCACAACCAGGCGCGCCACGGCCTGCCCAGCATTCACGCGCTGGTGGTGCTGATCGACGCGGCCACCGGCCAGCCGATCGCGGCGATGGACGGCACCTACCTTACGGCGCTGCGCACCGGGGCGGCCTCGGGGGCGGCCACGCGCGCGCTGGCGC
>CALLYN010000341.1 GCA_937858455.1 uncultured Kouleothrix sp. | reverse complement strand
GACACGCCCGCGCCGCCGACCGACACGCCGCGCCCGCCCACCAGCACGCCGCGCCCGCCCACCAGCACGCCGACGATCACTAACACGCCGTCGGATACGCCAACACGCACCAATACGCCGACGCCGAGCATTACGCGCACGCCGAGCATTACGCCGACGCCGAGTAGTACGCTCACACCTACGAGCACGCCGACGCCGAGCAATACGCTCACGCCCACGAACACCAACACGCCGACGGCATCGCCGACGAGCACCAACACGCCAACCAGCACCGATACGCCGACCAGCACGGCGACCGATACGCCGACCAGCACGGCGACCAGCACGCCCACGCCCACGAATGTGCCAGGATGCGGCGCGCAGGCGGGCATCTTCAAGATGGGCAAGCGCACCCTAACGCCAAGCGTGGTAGCAGGGCAGCCGGCGACATACGAGATCTGCATCTTTAATCGCAGCGGCGCTCCGCAGACAATCAGCTTCGCCACCGACAGCTTCCCGCAGCAGTGGAGCTACCTCAGCTGTAGCTCATCGGATCCGGGCAACATCCAATGCACCAGCGATGGCCAACCAAACGGCGGCACGGTCAGCTGGGGGCCAAGCGGCGGCGGGCAGTACATACTGGCCGACGGCGCGGACCTGGCATTGACGGTGACGGGAAGCTACAGCGCTGCCGGCTCGTGGTGCAATGCGCCGGCCAACTACACGCTCAACTTGGCTGGCGGCGGCACACTCAAGGGCACGGATACAGCGTGTGTGGTGGTGAACTAGCCGCTCGTGCTAGTTCAGGCCCCAGGCCACGAGGTAGGCCAGCGCGCCCAGGCACAGAAACGAGCCGTAGGATATATACTGCGGCACGTTTGGCCGGCCGGCGGCGCGCAACGCCAGCAGCGCCAGCGAAAACAGCCCGGCCAGCACCATGCCATAGAAGATCGCCGGCATCAGGCGCAGCAGGCCCAGCGCCGCGCCAATAAAGATCGCCAGGTAGACATCGCCTAGGCCAAATGGGACGGCCGTGCTGGGGAATAGCAGCCGCGCCAGCGCGAAGAAGATCGCAAACACAAACCCGGCCAGCAGCGCGCCAAGCAGGGCATTCAGAAAGCTGTGGTGCGGGATCGCAAATGATACTGCCAGCGTCGCCAGCGCCGCTCCCAGGATCACAAAGGTGTAGATCGAGCGGTGCAGCCAGTCGATCGCCCCGGTGAGCACCAGCACCAGCGCCACAAACGCCAGGTAGAAGAACGACGTGGTTAGCCCGTAGCGCAGGTGGAACAGCACCAGCGCTGCGGCGACAAGCAGCTCGTTCAGCGGGAAGATCCAGTGCAGCGGCCGCCCGCAGCAGCGCCCACGCCCACCCTGCGCCAGCCAGCCGATCAGCGGCAGCTGCTGCCACCACGCCAGCGCGCGGCCGCAGCGGGTGCAGTGCGCCGGCCCACCCAGCCCGCGCTCGCGCGGGAGCCGAGCCACCACCCTATTCACCAGCGCACCGAGCGCCAGGCCAGCGACGCCGACCGCGATATTCGTGAGGATACTCGTAAGATCCATAGCGCTTCTCATACCAAATTAGGCTGAACACTTGCTGTACGGAGGGGTTCGGTGGCGGCTTCGCCGCCACCGACTTTCTTTTGTGATGCCCTGCCCGGCGAAGCCGGGCAGGGCATCACAAAAGAAAGTGATCAAACGAAGGAGGGCCATAGCCCCGCGCACTCCCCTCAAACAGGCTCTCCGGCGAGCATAGCCGCGCGCATAGCATCAAGCGGCGCTGGTAGCCCCGTCCAGCGCTCAAACGCAAGCGCGGCCTGGCGCACGAGCATGCCCGCGCCGTCGAGGGTGCGCGCCCCGCGCGCCGCCGCGTCGCGCAGCAGCCGGGTCGGGCGATAGACCATATCGAAAACCAGCGCGGTAGCGGGTATCAGCTCGGCGGCGAGCGGGCTCTCGGCGTCGTGCCAGCCCAGCGAGGTCGCATTGACGATCAGGCCGGCCTCGGCCAGTGCGGCGGGCAGGTCGGCGTCGTCGGGCGCCATGGCGAACAGCAGCGGATCGGCGTCGGCGGCGGCCAGCACATCGCCGAGCAGCTGCTCGGCCTTCTCGAGCGTGCGGTTCACCACCACCAGCCGCCGGATTCCCGCCCCCACCAGCGCAACCGCCGCCGCGCGCGCGGCCCCGCTGGCCCCCAGAATCAGCGCGGCGCCGCCTGCCGGGTCGTAGCCCGCATCTTCGCGCAGCGTCGCCAGGCAGGCCGGCGCGTCGGTGTTGGCGCCAACAAGCGCGCCATCGGCCGCGTGGACGATCGTATTGACTGCGCCGATCGCCGCCGCCGCCGGCTCAAGCCGGTCCAGCAGGTCGATCACGGCGATTTTATGTGGCAGCGTCACATTCGCGCCCAGCACGTGCGCGGCGCGCAGGCTGGCCACGCGCGCGGGCAGTTCGGCGGCGGCAGTGGGCCACAGCTCGTAGTGCGCGTGCAGCCCTAGCCGCGCGAAGGCGGCATTATGCAGCCTGGGCGAGCGGCTGTGCGCCACTGGGTCGCCGATCAGGCCAGCCAGCTTAAGCGTATCGTCGGTCATCGTCTCAGGGCTTGGGGCAGGCCAGGTACTCCTGCTCGTAGCGGTTGAACTCGTCGAATGTCGTGGCGAACTTGTGCGTACCGGGCTTCTCGCACGAGGCCACGAAGTACAGGTAGTTGGCCGACTCGTCGGGCTGTGCCGCGGCGCGCAGCGCGTCGAGGCCAGGCGTGCTGATCGGGCCGGGCGGCAAGCCGCCGTTGGCGCGCGTATTATAGGAAAAACCAGGCGTATTCGCGCCGACATTATTAATCTCGTCGGCGGCCATTGTGTCGATCTTGGGCCACCAGTTGCCCTTCTGGCCCAGCAGGTACTGCACCGTTGGGTCGGAGCCAAGCTTGCCGCCGCCGAACTCGCCCTGGTTCTCGGGCTTCAGGCGGTTCCAAAACACTGCGGCGATCAGCGGCATTTCGCTTTTTTCGGTAGCCTCGCGCTGCACAAGCGACGCCATGGTGACGATCTTATGCACATCGGTTTCAGGCACGCGCACGGCGGTTTCGAATGTCTGGTACTGCTCGTCGAAGCGGCCGAGCATGGTCTCGATCACATCGGTAACAGTGGCGGTGCTGGCCAGGCGGTAGGTGTCGGGAAACAGGTAGCCCTCGAGCGAGGCGCCGGCAGGCAGGCTGCTCAGGCGGAAATGGGTATTTTTAAAGGCGGCGCCGTTGCGCGCCAGCGCAAGGAATTCCGACTCGGTGACATTTGGGAGCCCGGCGCCGCCAAGCTTTTCGGCGATCTCTTCGAGGCGCAGGCCCTCGATAATCGTCACCTGCACCTCTTCGATCTTGATACCAGTCTGCAGCGCGGCCATGATCTGGCCCATGGTCATATTCGGGCGCAGCATGTAGTGGCCAGCGCGCAGCTTGCCATCAAAGCCTTGGGCACGCACCAGGTAGGTGAACAGCTGCGGCAGGCGGATCAGCCCTTCGCCCCGCAGCTTTGTCGCAATCGTGCTGGTCGAGTCGCCAGCGTCGACCACAAATTCAACTGGTGTAGCGTCATCGCTCACCGGGCTGCGTACCTCGCGCAGCACCAGCGAGCCAAGGCAGGCAATCATCAACGCGACGAGCGCCACCCCAAGAAACAGGGCGCGCAATGGCTTAGCCAACGAGAACCTCCACTATATTACAGGACTTACGCGGTCGCCTGCGATATCGGCCTGTTCTGCCTGCGGCAGCGCTGAGATGTTGGCGCTTTGCGCCAAAATCTCAGCACCATAGATGAAAAGTACCACTCTGCCGAAGGCAAAAACGCGCGCCGCGTAAGTCCTATATATTACACGAGTTATGCGGTCGCCCGCGTCGTTGACTGATTCTGCCTGCGGCAGCGCGGAAAACCGCACGCAATGCTGCCGAAGGCTGAGGGCGCCAACAGCGTAAGTTCTCTATATCACGGCGTCGGCGTCGGCGAGCTGGCCGGCGTGCCGCCCGAAAAATCGGCCGGCGTGTCGTCGACCGGAACCGTGCCGCCTGGCTGCGATAGCAGCGAGCGATTGACCCAGCCTTCGCCATTCGCGCTATTGATCTTCGACGACGCGGCGTAGCGCGTGCCCAGCCGGATACGGTACCACTGGCCGTCGGCGGTGCTGGCCAGAAACACGATCTCATCGCCCTCGCTGATCCGGCCAATCACCGCGCCGTTAGCGACTTCGGGCAGCGCACGAACATTCGCCGCGGCGCGCACCGTGCCTACCAGCTGGGCCAGCGGAGTAGCCGTAGGCTCCGGCGTCGCGCTTACGCCCGGCGTCGGCTGGAGCGAAGCGGTATCGGGGCGGGCAGTTGGTGCCGGCACTGCGAGCACGCTTGGGTCGACAACCTCGAAGCCGACCTGCCTGAGCTGTGTGCGCAGGTCGCCAATCACCTTCCAAGCGACGATCAGCGCCACCAGCATCAGCACGCAGGCTACCGCAGTCTTGATCAAGTCGGCGCCGCGCAGCAGCATGTTCTGGCTCTGCATGTGGTTCAGCGCGCTCCGGGCCGCGCCCGCCACCGGCTCGCCCCAGCTGGTTTTGCCGCGGTCTTCGCGCGCAACCCGCCGCAGCTCAAGCAGCGCGCGCGCATCGCCCACCACTGCCAGGGCGCGCACCGCGCTCCAGCGCACATTGCTGTTCGGGTGGTGCAGCGCTTCGAGCAGCGGCCCGGCCGCGCGGCCATCGCCGATCTGGCCGAGCGCCTCGGCGGCGCGGTAGGCCACCAGCCAGGGCCGGTTTGGGCTCAGCGCCTCGTTGAGCGCGGGAACAGCGGCTGGCCCAAGCGCCACAAGGTCGTCGACGGCGCCCTGGTGCAGTGGGTTGGCGGTATCGCCAAGCGCCGCAATCAGCGTAGCAACGCGCTCGCGCGCAGCCTGCTGAGCCGCGCGGGCTTCGGCACGGCGCGAGTGCGGCGGTGTCGATATGCCTTTGCCAAGCGGCCGGGTAGTAGCGGGGGCGCCAACCACCACCTGGCCCACCTGTGTATCGTCGGTGGCGCCAGCGCGCTCGGCGGCGGGCGGGTACTGCCCCGGCCCGGTGCCATTGGCCGGCGTATCGGCGCGTGTATCCTGATCTTCCATGTGTTCCCTGAGCTATGTTGGCGCCAGCCGCGCGGGCCAGCGCCGAATAATCGCTTCCAGTATCGCCGCCGCCGCCTGCTCTTTGGGCTGGCGCGGCAGCCGCTGCGCGCCTTGCGCGTCGAACAGCGTCACCTCGATATCGTCGTGGCCGATGCTGGCAACCGCCTCGTTGGCGATGATCATGTCCAGCCCCTTGCGCTCGAGCTTCGACAGCGCATAGGCCGCCAGGTCGTGTGTCTCGGCGGCAAAGCCAACCTTCACGAGGTCGCGCCGGGCCGCCAGGCCAGCGAGAATGTCGGGGTTACGCACCAGCCGCAGCAGCATCTCGTCGTCGTCGCCCTTTTTAATCTTGCGCTCGGCGCGCTCGGCCGGGCGAAAATCGGCCACCGCCGCATTCATGATCAGGAGATCGGCGCCCTCCACCGCAGCATACACGGCATCGCGCATCTGCAACGCCGTCTCGACGCGCACCAGATCGACGGCGGGCGGCGGCGGCAACGCGGCCGGCCCGGCCACCAGCGTCACCTGCGCGCCGCCATCGCG
>CALLYN010000340.1 GCA_937858455.1 uncultured Kouleothrix sp. | reverse complement strand
CCAGCGCAGCGAGCCCGGCCAGCGCAGCCGGCGCGGCAGCGCAGGCCGGCGCGCCGATCGACATCAACAGCGCCAGCGCGGCCGAGCTGGACGGCATCGCCGGGATCGGGCAGGCGCTTGCCCAGCGGATCATCGAGTATCGCGCGGCGCATGGCCCATTCAAAAGCGTAGACGAGCTAAACAATGTCAAGGGCATTGGCGCGACGCTGCTGGGCAAAATCGCGCCATCGCTGACAGCCGGGCCATAAGCCTGGCGGCCCGGAACCCAGCGCCGCAAAAGCGCCATGCGCGGTTCGAATCAGGTATAATAGCCGCGCGCCCGCCAACGACATCGCAGCACCATACCTGTACTCGGCCGCACTTCAGAAGTGGTGGAGACGTATGCGCCGAACAAAGATTGTCGCGACGATCGGCCCGGCCAGCGGCAGCCCTGAAACGATCGCCCAGCTGATCGCCGCAGGGATGGATGTAGCGCGGCTGAACTTCTCGCACGGCAGCCACGCCGAGCATGCCCAGCGCATCGAGATGCTGCGCGAGGCCGCGCGCCAGGCCGACCGGCCGCTTGCGGTGCTGCAGGATCTGCAAGGGCCAAAGATCCGCACCGGCAAGCTCGAAAATGGCGTGCCCGTACTGCTGCACCCCGGCGACCGCTTTGATATCACCGTGCACGAGATCGCCGGAACTGCGGCGCGCGTAAGCACCACCTACACCGCGCTGCCGCTCGACGTTCAGCCCGGCGACCGCATTCTGCTCTCGGATGGGCTGATCGAGCTGCGCGTCGTCGAGACAACCGCCGACGAAGTGCACACCAGCGTGGTGTTTGGCGGCGAGCTGCGCGAGAACCAGGGTATCAACCTGCCGGGCGTAAACGTGAGCGCGCCGGCGCTGACCGAGAAAGACATTGCCGACCTGGAGTTCGGGCTAGCGCACAACGTCGACTATGTCGCGATCTCGTTCGTACGCCGCGCCGCCGACCTGCGCGACGTAAAAGAGCGCATCAGCGCCGCCGGCAAGAACACTCCGGTGATCGCCAAGATCGAAAAGCCCGAAGCGCTGAGCGACCTTTCGGCCATCCTCGAGATCGCCGACGGGATCATGGTGGCGCGTGGCGACCTGGGTGTCGAGATGGCGGCCGAGCAGGTGCCGGTGGTGCAGAAGCAGCTGATCGAGGCGGCTAACCTAGTGGGCATACCGGTGATCACCGCCACACAAATGCTCGACTCGATGATCCGCAACCCGCGGCCTACCCGCGCCGAGGCCAGCGACGTGGCAAACGCGATCATCGACGGCACCGACGCAGTGATGCTCAGCGGCGAAACCGCCAACGGGCAGTTCCCGATCGAGTCGGTGCGGATGATGGCGCGCATCGCCGAGGTGGCCGAGGCCAGCGGCCGGCACGGCGACCACACCGCGACGCCGACGATCACGATCGACCGGCAGCCGACGGTGTCGCAGGCGATCAGCGCGGCGGCCTGCGCGATCGTCAAGGCGCTGCCGGTGAGCGCAATCGCGGCATTCACCATGAGCGGCACCACCGCGCGGCTGGTGGCGCAGATGCGGCCGCTTACGCCCATTCTGGCCTTTACGCCGGCCGAGGCAGTGTACCACCGGCTGAACCTGGTGTGGGGCATTACTCCGATCATGTGCGATTATGTCGACCGGCTGGACTCGCTCGGCGCGCGCGTGAACGAGATGCTGCTGAAGCGCGGGTTTGTGCAGCCGGGCGACTCGATCGTGATGACCGGCGGCCACCCGATTGCCGCGCGCGGAGCGACGAACTTCGTCAAGGTGCTACCGATCACCGAGTAGACTTACCAGCCTTTCACACTCGACTCATCTCGCGCTTATAAACGACTGCTATACTCAGCGCATTGGCAATCGGGCCGCTACGCTGAAGAGGCATCGTATGGGCGATATTGGTATTCCAGAGCTGCTGATCATTCTGGCGATTATTATTATCGTATTTGGCCCGGCGCGGCTGGCGGGGGTAGGCCAATCGCTTGGCCAAGCGATCCGCGCGTTCCGCACCGAGGTGCGCCAAAGCGAAGAAATCACTAACGCCCCGAACGAACAGCAGCTGTAGCACTCGGCCTGACATTCCCCGAGCGCCACCTTCAGCAACGTCGCTGAGGGTGGCGTTTTTATGTTTGACAAATTGCCCATTCTGCATAGGATCGCTAAGCGATGCAAATAGCGAGTGGCGCCCGCGCAGCTCCTTGCTTGGCGCCGACACGCGCCAGCCACTGCAGCAGTGGTGCATCATCGGAGCGAAAACACCGCCTATGCAGTCACCCCGCCACGAGAGAGGATCGGCCGCGCGCGCGCGCAGGGCTGGCGCCGCGCTGTTTCTGTTGCTGCTGGGCTGGTATGTGCTGACGATGAGCGGCCACACCTACGCCTCGGACGAAGAGACCGTGCTAGCGGCCGGGCAGTCGCTGCTGGCAACCGGCAGCTTCGCAATCTCGCCCGACGAGCAGTTCTTGATGAACGTGAACACCGGCGCCGACGGCCTGCGCTACAGCCGCTACGGGCCGCTGCAGTCGGTGCTGGCGGTGCCGTTTATTGCCGCAGGAAACGCGCTGGCGCTGGCGACGCCGGGCTACAGCGAGCTGACGCTGCGGCTGGTGGTGCTGCTGCTGCCGGCGATCGTCACCGCCGCAACGGCCTGGCTGGTGCTGGCGTGGGTTGTGGAGATGGGCTTCAGCGCGCGTATCGCTGTGCTGGTGGGGCTGCTGTTCGGCCTGACGAGCCTGGCGTGGCCGCACAGCCGCACCTTTTTCGGCGAGCCGCTTGCAACGTTTTTTCTGGCGCTGTGCGGCTACGGGCTGCGGCGCGAGGCGCGGCTGTGGTGGGCGATCGGCGGGCTGGCTGCGGTTGGCGCGCTGGCCACCAAGATACAGACCGGGCTGGCGCTGCCGGCGCTGGCGCTGTACGCGCTGGCGGTGTGCTGGCGCGGCGACGCGCGAGCATTCGGGCGGGCGCTGCTGGGGCGGCTGGCCTTCGGGGCGCTAGGGCTGGCGCTGCCGCTGGCGCTGCTGCTGCTGTACAATGCGCAGCTGTTCGGATCGGCGCTGAACAGCGGCTACGGCTCGGTGGGGGCGCAGGCGCTCGGGCAGCATGGCAACTGGCGCGAAGGGCTGTACGGCCTGACGATCAGCACCGGCAAGGGCCTGATCTTCTACGCGCCGAGTATGCTGCTGGGCCTGGTGGGGCTGGCAGCGCGCCCGCGCCAGCAGTGGCGCGAGTCGGCGCTGGCGGCGCTGATGCTGCTGAGCCACCTCGGGTTCTACAGCACGGTGGGCTACTGGCACGGCGACGGCGCGTGGGGGCCGCGCTACATGGTGTTTGTGCTGCCGTTTGCCTACCTGCCGGCGGCCGGGCTGCTGGCCGAGCTGGGCGCGCGGGCGCGCGGCTGGCGCATCGCGGCGGGCGGGCTGGCGCTGGCGAGCTTCGCGGTGCAGCTGCTGCCGCTGCTGGTGAGCTTCGACGTATACCTGCAGATCAGCGACCCGGCCGAGCGCTACTTCACCCCGGCGGCCTCGCCGATCGTCGCGCAGCTGCGGATCTGGGCCGGCCGCACGCGCGAGTACTGGTGGCGCGCGGCGGGCGGCCCGCCCGGCACCGCGCTGCTGGTGAAGGACTTTTCGTACTCGGAGGGCGACCGCAGCAAGGGCGAGCTGCTGCCGCGCTGGACCTACGCCGACGCGACGGTTCAGCTGAACCCGGCCGGCGAGGGCGGGCTCGATGGGACGCTGTGGGTGGCCGACCACCGGCCCTGGCCGCTGGCGCGCGCGAACTTCGAGCTGCGGCTAAACAACGCGCCGCTGCCGGGCGTCGAGCGCACAAACACCGACGGCGACCCGATCCGCTGGACGCTGCGCTTCCGGCTGACGCCCGAGCAGCTTGGGCGCGGCGCGCGCCTGCAGCTGCACAGCGACACCTGGAACCCCACCCGCGACACTCAAGACAACCCGCGCAACGAAGACCTGGGGCTGCTGGTGGAAAAGATCGAGCTGCGGCAGGGCGGCCAGCCGCTGGCGTTGCGCGAGGCGCTGCCCATCCCACCACCGCGCATGAACCGCCGGGCGTTTTGGCTGTGGACGCAGGACGTGCCAAACCACCACCTGTTCGACCTGTGGGAGTGGTATGTGCTGGCGTCGGGGATGCCCTCGGGCGCGGCGGCGCTGCTGCTGGCGCTGCTGGGGCTGCCGGCGCTGGCGCTGGCGATCGGCGGCGCGCGCGGCCTGCGCGCTACGCTGCGGGCCTAATTCGACTGTAAGGAGCTACAGGCATGTACCGTGATCTAACAATCTCTGTGGTGATCCCGTGCTTCAACGAAGAGCATGGGCTGCGGTATGTGCTGGAGCACATGCCCGAGTACGTAGACGAAGTGGTGGTCGTCGACAACAACTCGACCGACGAGACCGCGCGGATCGGGGTCGAAGGGGGCGCGCGCGTGATCTTCGAGGGCCGCAAGGGCTACGGCAGCGCGTACCAGGCCGGGCTGCCGGCGGCCAGCGGCGACATCATCGCCACTGTGGACGGCGACGGCACCTACCCGTCGCACGCGATTGCCGGGATTGTGGACGAGATGCTGGCGCGCGGGCTGGACTTTGTGTCGGCCAGCCGCTTCCCGCTGCGCAACCCGCTGGCGATGCGCCGCCGCAACCAGCTGGGCAACAAAGTGCTGACGTACGCGTTCCGGCTGCTGTACTGGCGCTGGGTGGCCGACTCGCAATCGGGCATGTGGGTGTTCCGGCGCGCGTGCCTGGCGCAGATCCAGGCGACACACCCGGGCATGGCCTTCTCGGAAGAGATCAAGATCGAGGCGCTGCAGGCGCGCGGCTTGCGCTTCGGCGAGGTGCATATCGACTACCGCGAGCGGATCGGCGAGACCAAGCTGTTCACCTGGCGCGACGGCTGGCTGAACCTGCTGTTTCTGTTTGAGCGCCGCCTGGGGCGGGTGGCGCGCTTCGCCCGCGCGGCTGAGGCGCCCGTCGAGGCCGAGCCGCAGAAGTCGGGCGGCTGATGGGGTGCGATGCGGGCTGCGGAGTAAAAGGGCGCGGGAAGGCCGCATGTGTTTGCCATATGCCGCTGGCCCGGTATACGCGGTTTGCGCGGGCACACGCCTGCGGCCTGCGCGCCTGCAAGCCTGCTTTGTCTAAGGCGGCTGGCCTATGAGCGCCGGGGCCGGGCGGCCACGTGCCGCCGACGGCTGGATCGCCGGCGGGCTGAGCGCCGGCGCGCTGGCGCTGTACGCGGCGACGCTGCTGCCGGGGATCGGCAGCGGCGACACAGCCGAGTTTCAGCGCGTGCTGCCGACGCTCGACGTAGCGCACCCCACCGGCTACCCGCTGTACACGCTGCTGGGCTGGCTGTGGAGCCAGCTGCCGCTGGGCAGCGTGGCGTGGCGCGTCTCGCTGTTTTCGGCGGCGGCGGCCGCGCTGGCGGTAGGCGTGCTGTTCCTGGTGGCGCGGGCGATC
>CALLYN010000339.1 GCA_937858455.1 uncultured Kouleothrix sp. | reverse complement strand
GGCCGGCTCGGCGGTGGCTGCGGTTTCGCCACCGGCTGGCGCCGCACTGGTGGCCTGCTCGCCGGTGCTGCCGGCCGGGGTTTCCCCGCCGCCACCGCATGCCGCGAGGATCGGCAAGAGTAAGGCTAGCAACAGCGCGAAGATCAGGCGGTTGCGCTGGTTCGGTTTCTTCATGCCGAAATGGCTCCTTTTTGCTGTGAAATGCCATAGTTATGCATATTCACAGGAAATAAAAGAACTTGAAGGCATATGCCTTCAAATTCATTCGCGTTCTCGATTGTTTGTTAGTAGTATAATGATTATCTTGAATCGAGTCGCTTGCGCCTCGCATTATAAAACAAATTTCGCCAAAAGTCGTTAAGAAGCTGAAAAGCATTTGTCAAGAATGTAAAGCGATATTTTTGCCTATCGTAATGCAGATAGCGCGATTGTAAAACTGTCGACGATTATGTTGTAAAAAATGTAAAATTCCATCGTTCTGCCTATTCCAATCGCGTCTGGCTATGCTATAATGCGCCCATGAAAACGATACGCGCAGCAAAAGTTCCTTCGAGCACAGCGCTCATCGCGGCGCTGCTGGCGCTGCTTGTGCTGCTCGGCTCGTTGCAATACTACTGGCTCGGCGAGATCAGCGCCGGCGACCGCGAGCGGCTGCAGTCGCTGGTCGATGCCGGGGCTGTGCGCTTCGGCGAAGATTTCGACATCGAGATCGCCGGCATGTTCCTGGGCCTGCAGATGCACGCCGACACCGTACGCACCCAGGACTGGGATCTCTACGCGCAGCGCTACGACCACTGGCGCGCGCACTCGGGGCACCCGGGCCTCGTGGGCGATATCTACCTGGTGCAGATGTATGAAAACGGGCGCATGCGCTTGTCGCGCTACCATAAAGATACGCGCCGCTTCACCGCCGACGATTGGCCGGCGGCCATGCAGCCACTGCGCGATCGCTTCGAGCAGTCGATCAAAACCATGCGTCTCGAGAATGGCCTGCTCGTTGGCAGCACGCCCGACCCGGTAGCCGACGACGTGCCCGCGCTGGTGATCCCGGTGGCGCATATGGATCGCCTGTCCGACCCGGAAGCGGCCTACGCCGACTCGGACATTATGTTTGGCGAAACTGTGCTGAAGCGCAAGCCCTGCCCGCGCTGCAAGCCCGACCCCGACCCGGTGTTTGCGTATACCGTCGTTACCTTTGATCTGCACTACCTCTGGCAAACCTTGGTGCCGTCGCTGGCGCGCAAATACTTCGCTACCGGCGAAACCCTCGATTACAACGTAGCGATCGTCAGCCGTAGCGACCCGACCCGCCTGGTGTACCATTCGAACAGCAGCGTGTATGAGACGGCACCGCCCCACGGCGACGCGCATGCCTCGCTGTTCAGCTTGCGGCTCGACGAGATCAACCGGCTGCTGATCGACGACACCCTGCGCCTGGCCGATCTCTCCGATACCGCCGATCGCCAATCGTGGCGCATTGCAGTCGGCCGGACGCCGTTCGAGAAGCCGGCTTCGGGCGCGGCTCTGGCCGGCGACGACGGCGGGCGCTGGCAGCTGATCCTGACTCACCGGGCCGGCTCGCTAGAGGCGGCAGTGTCTGGTCTGCGCCTCAAGAACCTGCTGATCAGCTGGGTTATTCTGCTGCTGCTAGGCGCCAGTGTCGTGACTATGGTTATTTCGGCGCGGCGCGCCCAACGCCTGGCACAGCAGAAGATCGAATTCGTCGCCGCGATCTCGCACGAGCTGCGTACTCCGCTGGCGGTTATCTGCTCGGCGGGCGAAAACCTGGCCGATGGGGTTGTGCCCGACCCGCTGCGGGCGCGTCAGTATGGCGCGGTGATCCACGGCGAGGGTCGCCGGCTGGCCGAGATGGTCGATCAGGCGCTCGAATTCGCCGGGGCGCAGTCGGGGCGCAAGGCCTACCTGCCGCGCCCAATCGCTGTGAGCGACCTGATCGGGCGCGCGGTGCAGGCTTGCCAGCCGC
Source organism: uncultured Kouleothrix sp. (assembly GCA_937858455.1). Taxonomy (GTDB): domain Bacteria; phylum Chloroflexota; class Chloroflexia; order Chloroflexales; family Roseiflexaceae; genus Kouleothrix. The sequence continues at coordinate 7,565 of CALLYN010000339.1, read as the reverse complement.
AGATCCGCGATGGCGCGGTGCTTGTCGAGCAGCAGGTGCCCAGCGACCTACCAATGGTGCTGGCCGACCCGGGCGAGATGACGCGGGCGCTGCAAAACCTGATCCGCAACGCGATCAAGTACAGCGCTGATCAACCATGGGTTGGCATTCAGGCCTCGGTGCACTCGGGCTCGCGCGGCTTCGAGGTGTCGATCAGCGTGCGCGATCAGGGCATGGGCATCGCCGCCGACGACCTCGCGCATATCTTCGAGCCGTTTTATCGCAGCCGCGACGCGCTCGCCGCGCAGGTGCACGGCAGCGGCCTTGGCCTCAGCTTGGTGCGCCATATCGTCGAGGCTCACGGCGGGCGTATCACCGTGGCCAGCGTGCTTGGCCAGGGTAGTACCTTCACGATCGTTCTCCCGTGCGCCGGCAACGATGGCCGCCAGCCTACCGCCGATAGCTCGCATATCGGCGCGCCTTCTGCCGAAGCCGCGCAGCCAGGTGGCTGGAAGCTAAAGGGCAGGTATGAGTAAACGAATTCTGTTCGTCGAAGACGAGCCAGGGCTGGTAATGACGCTGACCGACCGGCTGCGCAACGAGGGGTATGCCGTCGAAACATCGTACGATGGCGAGAGCGGGTTTTCGCGCGCCACCAACGAGCGCTTCGACGCGATTATTCTCGATCTTATGCTGCCGCGTAAAAGCGGGCTCGACCTCTGCCGCGACTTGCGCCAGCGCGGTGTGACAACCCCGCTGATCATGCTCACCGCGCGCGGCCAGATTGTCGACAAGGTGGTCGGCCTCAAGCTTGGTGCCGACGACTACCTGACCAAGCCGTTCGAGATGAGCGAGCTGCTGGCGCGGCTCGAGGCATTGCTGCGGCGCGCGCCGCAGCCCGCCGAGCCGGCTGGCCCGCCCGACCTGTACCAGTTTGGCCCGGTGCGGGTCGACTTCCGGCGCGCCGAAGTCGAGCACGCTGGCAAGCTGGTCGAGTTCTCGGCGCTGGAGTTCCGGTTGCTGCGCTACTTCATCGAGCACCGCGGCGCGACGATCTCGCGCGACGAGCTGCTGAACGAAGTGTGGGGCTATAACGCGCTGGTTTCCACCCGCACCGTCGACGTGCATGTGGCCTGGCTGCGCCAGAAGATCGAGCAAAACCCGCGTCACCCACAGTACCTGCTCACCGTGCACGGCATGGGCTATAAGTTCGTGGGCTAGCTTCTAACGTCAGGGCTGGTGCAACGTCTTTCGACCCCTCCCCTTCCCCTGTCATACGATCTTCGCTTGATCACTTATCGATTGTGTTGCACTGCGTGGCTTCGCCACGCAGTGCAACACAAAAGGAAATTTGGGGGCGGCGAAGCCGCCCCCAAACCCCCACCAAAGTGTAAGTAATCAAGCGAATTTGGTATCAGGGGAGGGGGTAAGGGAGGTGAGGGCCGACGTTGCACCAGCCCTGCTTCTAACGTTTCGCTAATAGCCAACTCGCGCAGAGCATGCTATAATACTCCTCGGCATGGTGGGCCGGGTATTCCTGCGCGCTATGCTTAGAACAGAAACTTGCTCAAGAACGGAGCGCCAAAACAATGGCTGAGAAGAAGTCGAAGACCGACGTCACCGCGCGCGACAAAAGCGGCCGCGCTACCGACCATGCCTGCCTGAACTGTGGGCAGCAGATTATGAACGACCGCGACATGGTGGTTGTGATGGATGGCCGTCGCCGTAACAAGACGTACCACCACCGCGCTTGCTTGCAGAAGTCGATGGCCTAGTTGGCTGCGCTTCGTCGATACGCTCCGAACGGCTCGCTCAGTGCCTGGGCGAGCCGTTCGGCGTTTGCGCCGCCAGCATCGCGGAATGTGCCTGGCTAGCCGGCGGCGCTCTGCTGCGCGCTAGCCGCCTTGCGGCGATGCCGCGGCTATGCTATAATCTCCCGCCGTAATCAAATATCGCTTCTGCTCCCATGCTCATACCTATCGACGCGCAATCGGGTATGCATCGACATGGGGGCAACACCACAGGAGGAACAATGCGCGAGCGTCGGCGTGACTACGAACTTTTGTTCATTGTCTCACCCTTGCGATCAAGCGAGGAAGAGATCAACAACGCGATCAACCGCGTGCGCCAGGCCATTACCTCGGCCGGCGGCGATGTGACAAGCGTTGATCAAACAGCCCCCTGGGGCCGCCGCAAATTTGCCTACCCCATCCGCGAGTACGCCGAGGGTGAGGCCAGCCGCCGGCCTTTCAACGAAGGGTACTATGTGCTCTGCCATTTCAACCTGCCTACCTCGCAGGTCGGCACGGTCGAGCGCGCCCTCAAGCTGAACGACTCAGTGCTGCGCTACCTGATGACCTTGGTCGAGTCGAAGGTTGCATCCACACCAGCTGCCACGGCAGTGCCGATTGGCGCGAGCGCCGGCGATGACGAAGCTGCTGGCGACGAGGATGAGGAAGCCGACGACGAAGAGTAGCCTGCTCGGCTGCGATATGTCAGCCGATCCGCGGCCGGTAGCGCTGATGCGACGAGCGTTTACGAAAGGTGATCGAGATGGCCAAGGATCTGAACAAGGTCATGATCATCGGGCGGCTCGGCAAGGATCCGGAAATGCGGTATACCCCCGGCGGTAGCCCGGTCACCACCTTTAGCGTGGCCGCTGGCCGCCAGTGGAAAGACGGCAGCGGTGATGTGCGCGAGGAAACCGAGTGGTTCAACGTCGTCACCTGGAATAAGCTGGCCGAGATCTGCAACGAGCATCTGCGTAAGGCCAGCCGGGTTTATATCGAGGGCCGCCTGCAGACGCGCCAGTGGCAGGATCAGGACGGCCAGACGCGGTATCGCACTGAGGTGATCGCCAGCGATATGATCATGCTCGACGGCCGTAGCTCGCGCGAGAGCCTGCCCGACGATGACGCTGATCATCGCCCGGCGGCGCGCGGCCCGGCGGCCTCGCGCTCGATTGATATTGGCGACGAGGATATTCCGTTCTAAGCCTGGCGCCATCGCGTGCGCCAGCACTGTAGTACTCGCTATTCAGCCGACGCTTTGCGTCGCATATATGAGATCGAGGGTAGCATACCTATGAGTGATTTTCGACGGCGTGGTGGCCCAGGCGCGGGCGGTGGCGCGGGCGGGGCCGGGCGGCGCAAGTTTGTGGCGCGGCGCAAGGTGTGTGGCTTCTGCACCGATAAAATCCGCGTGGCCGATTATAAAGACATCAAGCGGCTCCAGCGCTATGTTTCCGACCGCGGCAAGATCCTGCCGCGCCGCCGCACCGGCACGTGTGCGCGCCACCAGCGCGGCCTGACGGTCGCGATCAAGCGGGCGCGCCACATGGCGCTGCTGCCCTTCGCCGCAGCGCATACCCGCAGCTAGCGCAGAGCGCTGCCTAAGAAGGTGCAGCCGCGCCGCAGCTTTGGTATCGTCTCTGGCTCTGTGCATAGAAGCGTAGCAATGGGCATAGGGATGACCTATGCCCATTATTTATGTGGAGAATATGGCCCAGACACCGAGAACCCCCCAGCAGCCTACACCTCAAGCGCCAATGACCCGCCGCGCCATGAGCCGCCGGCAGCGCGAGCAGCGCCGCCAGCGCTTGGTGACGCTTGTGGTCGGATCGGCGATTGGCCTGGCGCTGCTGGCCGTATTGATTGGCGTGGCCTACGACCGGCTGTGGATCCCGAGCCGGCCGATTGCGCAGGTGGGCGCTACCACCCTGACGCGCGGTGAGTATTGGACCGAGCGACGTAATGCGATCGCGCGAAGCATCGCCCAAAATCTCCAGCTGCTCAACCTGTTTGGCGGCCAGTTCGGCAGCCAGTTCGAAGGCCAGATTACTACGCTCGACGCCGAGGTGGCCAATATTCGCACCGGCACCGTCGATGAAGAGACCGTGAACGGCTGGATCGACCGGCAGCTGGTGATCCAGAGCGCTGCAAAAGCCTATAGCCTGCAAGTGAACGATGGCGAGATCGCTCAGCAGCTTATGGCCGATCTCGGGCGCTCGTTCCCTGCGCCCTCGAACCCGCTTACCTCGACGACAACCCTGACGCCGACTGCGACGGCGGAGCCTACTGCTACCGCTACCCCTGCGGCTACCGCTACGCCCGGCGGCCCAACCGCAACTGCGTCGCCAACTGTGCCGCCTACCGCCACAGTTCCGCCTACCGCAACGCCACTGCCCGACGCGGCGCTCGGTCAGCTCGACGCGGCAATTGGCCGCCTGTACGACGCTTATCAGCAAGAGATCCTGCGGCTTAGCCCCGACCCCTCGCAGCCGCTGAAGGCCAGCCTGACGATCGACGATTTCAAAAAAGCGCTGCACGATCAGTACCTGCGCCAAGCACTGGCAAGCAAGGTCGAAGCCCAGCTGCTGCCCGAGGCCAGCTTCCAGCCTACCACTAATCCTAATAGCATCGCAGTACGCCAGATCCTGATCTCCAGCACTGCGACGCTTTCCGATACGCAGGCTCAGCGCGATGCAGCACTGGCGGCACGCAAGCCAGCCGCCGAGGCGATCCTTGCGCAGCTGCGCGGCGGCGCGAATTTCGAGGAGCTGGCTAAAGAAAAATCGGAAGATTTTGCGACCCGCGATCAGGGTGGCTTGCTGCCGACTTTCGACTATACCGGTAAGACTTCGGACGGTCGCCAGATGGATCCGGCGATCGTCAAGGCAGCGCTGGCGCTGAAAGAAAATCAGAACAGCGACCTGATCCCGACGAGCTTTGGCTGGCATATTATTCAGCTGGTCAGCCGCACCGTCGAGAGCACAGAGGTGCAGCTGCAGGACGCACGCAGCAAAAAATTCGATGAGTGGCTGGCCCAGCAGCGTACCGCCGCCGCGATCGCGCGCTTCCCGGCCGTCTCGCCGACGCCAACCTCGCCGCCAACGCCAACGCCTGGCGCACTGCCGACTGTTGAGCTGTATGCGACGCCGACAGCTACAAGCGTGCCGACCAGCACGACGACGCTGACGGGCACGCCGACGCTCACACCGGCGCCATAACCTTCACCAGCGGGCAGGTGGCTGGCCGGGTGGCTGGCTACCTGCCCAAAGGCACGAACTATTCCCATATGCGACACTGGAAACCACAACCCTCGTCTGGGCGTTGGCTGGCGCTGGTTTTGCTGCTGCTAGCGCTCGTAGGCGCTGGCGTGCTTGGCGTCCAGCTTGCTGGAATGCTGCGCGGCGCGCCCGAAACCTGGCCGATCAATTTGCAGCTGTACGTTCAGGTCGTGGGCTTGCTGGCGCTGCTGCTGCTGGCTGGCGCGCTGGCCTATCGGACGGCTGCGGCGTTTACGCTTGGCTACGAGCTCGATCGCAACGGCCTGTATATTCTCTGGCTCGGCAACCGTGTTGTGGTGCCGCTCGAGCAAGTCCAGAATATTGATATTGGGATGGGGCCACTGTGGCGGCCCTGGGGTGTGCTGCAGAACATTGGCTACTACTGGGGCCAGGGCCGCGCTGCCGATGGCCGGCACATGCACTTGTTTTCGACCCGGCCGCCCGCACAGTCGCTGGTGGTATACACCGCCGGCGAGGCGTTTGGTATTTCGCCGGCTGATCGCGAGGCGTTTGTTCAGGATCTCGAGCAGCGCCGTAATTTAGGCGCCACCAAGCCGCTGGCGAGCGTGTTCGAGCCGAGCCGGATGTTTCTGTATGCGTTCTGGAATGATCACACCGTACGCACGTTGCTGCTGATCGCGCTGGCGTTGAACCTGATCGCGCTTGGGGTGGTTGCGGCGCGCTACCCGGCGCTAGACGCTATGCTACGGATGCGTTTCGACGCCGCCGGCCAGGTGTCGGATCTACGCCCGCGCCATCAGGTGCTGTTTCTGCCGCTGGCTGCGTTCGGCCTGACGCTGCTCAACACGGTGGTTGGGCTTTTGTTTTACCGCGCGCAGCCGGTTGGCGCGCGCCTGCTGCAGGGCGCTTCGGTGGTGGTGCAGATCCTCTTCGGTATTGCGGCGCTTACGATCATTCGCCTCTAGCGCGGCTGAACACCAGCGCGCTGTTCACCCCGCCAAACCCAAACGAATTCGTCATCGCAATGTGTAGCGCTGCCTCGCGCGCCTTGTTGGGCACGTAGTCTAGGTCGCACGCCGGGTCGGGCGATGCGTAGTTGATTGTGGGCGGAATGACGCCGTGCTGGAGCGCCAGGATGGTGGCCGCTGCTTCGACCGCCCCGGCCGCGCTGGTAAGGTGGCCGATCATCGACTTGATCGCGCTGATTGGTACGCGGTAAGCTGCTTCGCCAAACACTTGCTTGATCGCTAGCGTCTCGGCGATGTCGCCGGCTGGAGTGCTGGTAGCGTGAGCGTTGACATAATCGATCTGTTCAGCTTGGAGCCCGGCGCGGTACAGCGCGCGGCGCATAGCGCGGGCGGCGCCATCGCCGCTAGGGTGTGGTGCGGTAATATGGTATGCATCGCTTGCTGTGCCATAGCCAATCAGCTCGGCATAGATCCGCGCATTGCGCCGCCGAGCGTCGGAAAGCCGTTCGAGCACCAGCACGCCCGCGCCTTCGCCCAGGACAAACCCATCGCGCAGGGCATCGAACGGGCGTGATGCCGCGTCTGCGGGCAGATCGGCGCGGGTGGTGAGCGCGCGCAAGCTAACAAATGAAGCGATCGTCAGGCGGCAGATCGTGGCCTCGCTGCCACCTGCCAGCATCACATCGGCGTCGCCGCGGCGGATGATCTCGCCTGCTTCGCCAATTGCCTGCGCGCCTGCGGCGCAGGCGGTGCCGATCGCAGTTGTATAGCCCAGCAGTCCTAGCTGGATCGCCACCTGGCACGCAGGCATGTGCGGCAGCGAGGCAGCAAAGTGAAATGGGTTGATGCGCGATGGCCCGCGATCGAAAAACGCCTGCGTGCTGATCTCGATCTCGGGCGGCGAGGTGGAGCTGTTGGCGATCAGCGCGCCGATCGCCTCGCGGTTGCTATGGTCGATCGTCAGGCGTGCGTCGGCGACGGCCATGCGCGCGGCGGCTACCGCGAACTGGCTAGCGCGCGAAAGCTTGCGAGCTTCTTTAGCCTCAAGAGCGCTGTGCGGGTCGAAATCGGGCACTTCGGCCACTACCTGGCACGGCAGATCGCTCAGGTCGCAGCGTGTTGAGAGGCCGGTGGCGCTGAGGCCAGCCACCAGCCCAGCCCAAAATGGCGCAATGCCTACACCCAGCGGCGTCACTACCCCCATGCCCGTTACGACAATACGCTGATCATCGGCGGGCGGCTGTTGCTCGGGCTTTGGCCTCGTTCGCATAGGTACGTTCCTGTATTTATGTTTTCTATTGCGGCGGCAGCCTCGCCGCGCACCGCGCTAGAAAAGATTTCGCACGGGCGGCGAAGCCGCCTGCGCCCTCTCCAAGCATCCTGTTTGGCCAAATCCAGTAGTACTCGGCGGTTTGATGCTTGGCGCACCACACATGAAACGTACCGCTCTGGCGAAGGTAAAAGTGCCGCTTGAGCAGGCTATATTGCGTATTTTTAACGAGCCATAGCCCTCTATAGCAGAGCGCAGAGCGATTGATAGATCTCTTTCTTTTTAGAAAGCCCTGCCCGGCAAAGCCGGGCAGGGCTTT